>JAEEYY010000247.1 GCA_016288355.1 Synergistes sp. | reverse complement strand
TTATCAGAACATGAGCGTGATGGAAAATATAAACCTCTTCGGCTCGCTTTACGGCAAAGCGGCGGCCGAAGTGACGGAGCGTGCAGAATTCATACTTTCGCGCGTAGGGCTGTGGGGCTTCCGCGACCGCTTTGCGGGGCGTCTCTCAGGCGGCATGAAGCAGAAACTTGCCCTTGCGATAGGACTGCTGAACACACCTGAGCTGCTTCTGCTCGACGAGCCTACGACGGGCGTGGATCCGGTAGCCCGCCGCGAGTTCTGGGCGCTGCTTTACCAGTTCAACAGCGAAGGTCTGACGATAGTCGTCAGCACCCCCTATATGGACGAAGCGGAGCTATGTACGCGCAAGATGTTCCTGAACAGAGGGACAGTGCTTGACGTAGGCACCACCGCTGAGCTGATCTCTCGCTACGAATACAGTCTGCTCAGCCTTGAGACCGCGCAAAAAGACGTAGGCGCCTGGCTCAGGGGACGCCCCCATATCGTGGACGAAAATATGTTCGGTTCTAAATATCATATAGTTACAGACGATCCGCAGCGTGCGAGGGAATCTATTGCCGAAGCTTTCGCGGAGCACGAAACGGCTCTGCCGCCGCTGCGCGATATCGGCGCCGGGCTTGAAGACCTCTTCGTTTCCTTCGCGGGAAAGGAGAATCAAAGATGCCTCAGGTAGTGGTACAGACCGAGCATCTTACCAAGAAGTTCGGTGATTTCACCGCTGTGGACGACATCAACATGTCGATAGAAGAAGGGGAGGTCTACGGTTTTCTTGGTCCTAACGGAGCGGGAAAGTCAACTACTATAAGGATGCTCTGCGGACTTCTTGCACCGACCTCGGGCAGAGGGCTCGTGCTGGGGCTTGACCTTGCGACAGGCGGCCGCGAGCTTAAGAAGAAGATCGGCTATATGTCGCAGAAATTCTCACTCTACCCGGAGCTTTCGGTGCTTGAGAACCTTGAGCTTTATTCAGGACTTTACGGACTTTACGGCTCTGAGAAAAAAAAGCGGATAGATGAGATGATAGCTCTTGCCGGGCTCACCGGGCGCGAAGGGGAAAAAACGCGTGATCTTTCCGGAGGCTGGCGCCAGAGGCTTGCTCTCGGATGCGCGATACTGCACAGACCCAGGATACTCTTCCTTGACGAAGCCACGAGCGGCGTCGACCCTAAGGCTCGTCTTCTTTTCTGGGATATAATCTACGACCTTGCCGCGCACGGCACGACCGTTATGGTGACGACGCATTTCATGGACGAGGCGGAACACTGCAATAAGGTGGCCTTTATATATTACGGGAAACTCATCGCGGATGATTCGCCGGACAACCTGAAAAAGAAGATCCCCGGCAGGTTATATGAGATATCGGCCGAAGGCGCTATGGAACTGCTGGCAAAGGTCCAGGCGGGAGAGGCCGGGCCTGTGATAGATTCCTACTTTTTCGGGGACAAACTGCATCTCTTGGTGGCGGAGGAGCTTGAACTGAAGCCGGAAGGGATATTTGCGGGCGCGAAGATAGAGAGGATAGAAAATTCGATGGAGGACGTATTCGTCTATCTTGTCAAATCGCACGCGGGGGACGACCTCGGCAGTGGGCGCATATCAGGCATAGGGAACGCCACCGCCGCCTCCGCGGTCAGGAAAGAAGGCACGAAATGAACTGGGAACGGCTCAAGGCGCTGATCGTCAAGGAGTTCATACAGCTGATGCGTGACCGCATCACCCTTGCGATCGTCATATTTATGCCGCTTGCACAGCTGCTTATATTCGGCTTTGCGATAAACACCGATATCAAACATCTGAGGACTGTGATATTCGACCAGTCGCGCACGCAGGAGAGCAGGGAGATGATAAACAGCCTCTCATCCAGCAATTACTTCGACGTGGTCGAATTCGCCGGCAGCATGAAAGAGGTAAACAGAAAGGTCGAGGCAGGTTCCGCCAAGGTGGGAATAATATTCCCGCCGGATTACGCAGGCAAGATAAAGGGAGGAAGAGAGACCTCAGTTCAGGTTATAATAGACGCCACAGATAACCTGAGCGCCTCTTCGGCACTGGCCGCGGCGCAGACGATAGGGCTTCTTAAATCGCAGGAGATACTGGCAGCAAGGTTTGCTCGGCTCGGCGTAAAAGTGCCGGGGCAGGCGATAGACATGAGAATTAGGCTGTGGTACAACCCGGATTTCATAACATCATGGTATATCGTGCCGGGCATCATGGGGCTGCTGCTTACGATAACTCTGATACCGATGATGGCTATGGCTATAGTGCGCGAAAACGAACAGGGTACTCTCGAACAGCTGCTGGTCACCCCGATGAGGATAGGGGAGCTGCTGCTGTCAAAGATCATTCCCTATATCATAGTAGGCTATGTGCAGGTCTTCATCTCGGTACTCGTAGGCATACTCATATTTGACATGCCGTTTCTCGGCAGCATGCCGCTCTTCTATGCGCTGACCTTCTTCTACGTTGTCGCGAGCCTCGCGCTCGGCATCATGATCTCCTGCTTCGCGCAGAACCAGACGCAGGCTATCCAGATGTCGGTCTTTATAATACTCCCATGCGTCCTGCTCTCCGGGTTCGTATTCCCGCTTGAGGCGATTCCGACGGGCTTCCGCTACCTCGGCGAATGCTTCCCGATCACCTACTATATCAGCCTGACGCGCCAGATAATACTTAAAGGCGGAGGCATGGAATATGTATGGAAGGAAACGCTTGCGCTTGTGGTATACATCGCAGTGATGTTCACGGCCGCGGTGCAGATGTTCAGAAAGCGTTTCGTTCCGTGATGCGCGCCGTGTGCGGCGAAATTATTGCGGAAAGGGAGATTTGAACCGGATATGAAAAGATTTATCGCTGCTTTTTTGATGATGCTCTCGGCGTCAGGCGTGGCTTTCGCAGCGGATGACGCCGTTCTTGAGGCGCTTTTGTCGGCGGCGGAGCGGAGCAACCCCCAGATAGCGGCTGCGGCCGAGCGCACAGCGGCGGCTGAGGCAAGGCTGGCACAGGCATCTGCAGAGATGGGGCCGAAGGCGTCTGCCGCTGTCGGTGCTCTGTGGAGCGCAGACGACTTCGAAAAAAAAGTCGGCGTGATGGGAACGACCCTCAGCGTTCCCGTGCTTTCTTCGCACACATATGCCGCTGCGGTCGTGCTTACGCAGATAATATATTCCGGCGGCTCGCTTCAGGCAAAGAAAGAAGCCGCGCGTCTTGAAAAGGACGCAGCTGCAGCAGGCGGGACCCGCACGAAGCAGGGCGTGGAGAACGCGGTGCGCCGCGCTTACTACGCGGTGCGCAGCGCCCAGGCTAAGGAGCAGGTAGCGGAGGAAGCCGTTTCTCTGTCAAAAGAGCACAGAGCGCAGGCGGAAAAATTATTCAAAGCCGGAGTCGTTGCAAAGAGCGACGTGCTGCGCAGCAACGTTGCAGTGGCCTCTTCCGAGCTTGATGCGATCCGCGCGCAAAATGCCACCTCTGTTGCGATCACCGCGCTTCGCCGCGCTGTCGGCGCAGATCTGCCGACGGAGATAGAAAAAAAAGAACCTCTGGCGTCGGTGCTCTCACAGGACGGGCGCCCGCACGGTTCTGCCGATGTCGTGCCGGATGTTGCCGCGGCGTATGAAAGCCGCGAGGAACTGAAGGTCTATTCATTGCTCTCTCAGAAGGCTGAAAAGCTGGCGCGCGCCGCAAAGGGGCAGCTGCTGCCGCAGATACTGGGAGCGGTCGGCTATGCTGCGGCGGGGGACAGATTCTTCCCGGATGACTACAGCGAACCGGTGGCGGCTATCGGGGTCTACTGGAATTTCTATGACAGCGGAACGGCCAGGGCCAGAACAGAAGAGGCCAAAGCCAGTGCTAAAGAGTTGCTCTTTCTGCTTGACGACATGAAAAATGTGATCCGGATGGAGGTCGCCCAGGCCGAGAGCTCGATATCCTCCGCCGAAAGCCGCCTTGAGGTCGCCCGCAGACAGCTTGCCGAGTCGCGCGAGGACTACAGGATAGCACAGCGCCGCTACGCCGAGAGCGTAGGCACTAACCTTGACACGCTGGACGCGCGGCTTGCTCTGACGAACAGCATGAGCGAGGTCGTCACGGCATTTTACGATATTAAAAGCGCAGAAGCTGATCTTATCTACGCGATGGGCAGATAGAAAAGCAAAAAGACAACAGCATCGAAGAGGGCGCCTATATTTCCGGCGTCCTCTTCCGCTCTTTTATCACCGGCAGTATCTCTACGACCATTATGCCGGCGAATATAAGAGCCGAAGCCAAAAATATCCTTGTCGTCATCGGCTCGCCCAGGAAGATTATTCCGAGGAGGCTTCCGAAGATGCCGGACGTGGAAAGCAGGATCGCCACGTGCGTCGACGAAGTGTATTTCTGCGCCGTGGTCTGCAGCACCAGCGTCAGCGCGAAAGCTATCGTGCCGGCGTAGATTATTGCAGCCCATGCCTTCAGCGGGATGTGCTGCGGAAAAGGCTCGAATATAAGCGCAGCGGCCGCAGCCACTGCCATGCCGCCGAATGCCTGCCAGCAGGCAAGCCCGCAGGGATCCGCATTTGCGGCGAATTTCTGTACGAGCAGTATATAGACCGTGACGAAGAACAGGGCGGCTGCGGAGAGCAGATCACCGAAGTTTACGGAAAATTCTCCGTCAAGGACAAGCCCGGCCGTTCCGGCAGTGCACATGATGACCGCAGCGATAACGTGCCAGCCGGGGAATCTGCGCGTGATGAACCAGACCGCCAAAGGCACGAAGACGACTGATGTGGATATTATAAAAGACTGGTTGCCCGCCGTTGTATAAAGCAGCCCTACCGCGCCTACCAGATATGCCATAATAAAAACAGCGCCTGTGAATGTCCCTGCAATTTTGTCGTGCGTACTGACCGACGCCGCGCGCCGCCAGAATATCAGCATAACGGAAGCTGCGGCTATGATGAAGCGCAGCGCGCAGAACCAGAATGGCGTTATGCCGCTGAGCGCATCGCGTATCACTACATTTGTAGCGCCCCAGATAAACGCCACAAAGAGCACGGCAAGGTCTCCGAGCAACATGGATCTTCTGTTTGAAGGCAACATGGTACACACTCCCAGACTGCTAAATATCAGCGCTTTATTCTAACACACGAAAAACTGTTTTGCATGCGGTTTGCGGTGAGCCGGATTTGTGTTTATAATTCATTTCGAATAACGGCGCGCACCGCGCTTACGGGGGGATAAATATGAAAAGCTGCATCAGCAGGGAAGCGGCCCTGGAGCTGCTTAAAAAGTACAATAAAGAAGAATTCCATATACTTCACGCACTGACAGTCGAAGGCGTAATGAGATGGTATGCGAAAGACCTGGGCTGCGGTGACGAGGATTACTGGGGCACCGTCGGCCTGCTCCACGACATAGACTTTGAGATGTGGCCCGAGGAGCACTGCAAAAAAGCTCCGGAGCTTCTTGCCGCCGGCGGCGTGGACGCAGATATGATCCGCTCGGTATGCAGCCACGGCTACGGCCTCTGCAGCGATATAAAGCCGGAGCAGCTTATGGAAAAAGTACTTTTTGCGTCGGATGAACTTACCGGGCTCATCGGGGCAGCCGCACTTATGCGCCCTTCGAAGAGCGTCTCCGACATGGAGCTAAAGAGCCTGAAGAAAAAATACAAGGATAAAAAATTCGCGGCAGGCTGTTCGCGCGACGTGATAGCGCAGGGCGCAGAAATGCTCGGCTGGGAGCTGGACACGCTGCTTGACAAGACGCTGGAAGCGATGCGCTCCTGCGAGGCTTCGGTAGCCGAAGAGCTGAAAAAAACAGCAGAAGCTTAGTTTATCTGCGTGCGCCGCTGATACCCGCACCGGAAATGCCAAACAAAACTATGGTAGCGATGAGCGGCGGAGTGGACAGCTCCGTCGCCGCTCTTTTGATAAAAGAAAGCGGCGCTTTCTGCGGCGGAGCTGTGATGCGTCTTCTGCCTTCGGAAAAAAACGCTTCCGACGCGGACGACGCGCGCAGGGCAGCGGAGCGCATAGGGATTCCTTTTTATATTTTTGAGCTTGCCGGGGAGTTTGCTTCCGGCGTGATAGATGATTTTATATCGGCGTATCGCAGAGGAGCCACCCCCAATCCATGCGTCGTGTGCAACCGCGTGATGAAGTTCGGCCTTTTCTTCGACCGTGCCGCGGAGCTAGGCTATGATTCAATGGCGACAGGACATTACGCCCGAATTTTTTTTGACAGCGGCGCGAAGCGCTGGGGACTGAAAAAGGGCGCTGACGAAAGCAAGGACCAAAGCTATGTCCTCTACTCGCTGACCCAGGAGCAGCTTTCAAGGACGCTCTTCCCGCTGGGGGAACTGAATAAAACTCAGGTGCGTGAAGCGGCCCTTGAATGTGCGCTTATTAACGCAAAAAAACGTGAGAGCCAGGATATCTGCTTTGTGCCGGACGGCGATTACGTCTCTTTTATAGAGCGCAGCACGGGCGTGCCGGCATGTCCCGGAGACTTTGTCACGAAGTCGGGCAAGGCAGTCGGGCGCCACCGCGGCATTGAACGC
>JAEEYY010000246.1 GCA_016288355.1 Synergistes sp. | reverse complement strand
TACCGGCTTTTTCGGCAAAGACGGGCTTTATTCCGCAGGAGCATGGCGCGTCGTCACGGATATTGCCGATCTCCCGCATATTATCGGCCTGGAATAAAAGGAATCTGAAAATGGTCAGACGTTTTACACCGGAGGCAAAAAAAAGAAGTTTCCGCATCACATACTGGCTCGGCGTCGCAGCTATAGCAGCGCTCTGGCTCTGGGGCTTCAAATCATATTTCAGCCGCTATGAATACCTGCATCCGGACATAACCTGGGCTGCCCCCGGCATTGAGATAAACGTTATAAAAGTAAACGGCCTGCTGCTTTGGAAAGAAACCGTGCTTAAAGCTCCGGCCCCCGGGACCGTATCCTTCCCGCTCGGCAAGGGGCCTGTCAGAGTGGCGCGGGGGGCCGTCGTGGCCCGCGTAGGCGGAAGGGAAGTAAAAGCTGAACGTCAGGGCTATTTCGTAGCAGGACACGACGGCAGGGAGGGCACGTGGCGCTATCCGGCGCTGTGGCAGGAAGGGCCCGGCTTTTTCGAAAAAAGCGTAAAGCTGCAGTTCGTGGCAGATAATGCGGCCGTCCAGCGAGGAGAGACGATCGGCAAGCTGATAGAACAGCCGCAGACGCTCCGCTTCGTGGGATACATGTCGCCGGCCGGGGACGCCGAGGAACAGATAAAGCGCAAAAAATTCCGTGTGAGGATGGACATAGACGATACAGTATCCATGGCAAACATCAGCGTCGCTATGAAATCAGGCTCCCTGACAAAAATATGCGTGACGATGCCGTGGTTTCAGCCCAGCCTCGTGCTTTCGCGCAATTACACTCTGACGATAGACGCAGGGCTTACAAAAGGGGCGCTCGTGCCAATGAGCGCTGTCACGAAAAAGGACGGTAAGAACGGAGTATATCTTGTCCGCGGGGCACGGGTCATATTCACGCCGGTCGAGGGAATAACGGCGGAAAACAACAAATTCCTGACGACCGGCGGCATATCGGTCGGAGATGCGATCGTTGAAAATGCAGAGGATGCACGCGAGGGGAAGATACAGCTGTGGTAACCGAGATCGCAGAAAACATTGCAAGAATCAGGGAAGAAATAGCGGCGGCAGCCGCAGGGAGCGGACGCGCGGCTTCGGAAGTCAGGCTCATGGGAGTCACAAAGTTTCATCCTCTTGCGGCAATGGAGGAAGCAGCGCCGCTTATCGATCTTATAGGTGAGAACCGCGTCCAGGAAGCCGCGGAAAAACGGGCGTCGTGGACGCCGGGACTTCCCTCGTGCCCGTGGCACATGATAGGCCGGCTGCAGAAAAACAAGATCCGCCGCGCCATTGAGATCTTCGACCTTATCGAGAGCGTCGATTCATACGAGACCGCGGCGGCAGTCAACAGGATAGCGGCGGAAAAGGGGCTTGCTTCATATCCGGTTTTTCTTGAAATAAATATATCCGGCGAAGACACCAAAGGCGGCGTCTCTTACGATGCTGCTTTTGGGCTGCTTGACGCTGTGCTCTCATCCTGCCCGGCTGTGGAAGTCCGCGGCCTGATGACGGTAGCGCGCGACACAGACGACGAACGGGAACTGAGGAAGACCTTTTCATCGCTGCGCATGCTTCGTGACGCGCTGCGGGCATCTTCGGGGCTGCCTCTTCAGGAGCTTTCGATGGGTATGAGCGGCGATTACATTATCGCGATAGAAGAAGGCAGCACGATCGTACGTATCGGGAGTGCGATTTTTGGCAAAAGAAATTATAATGGTACAATACAATAAATATAACTCAAAGGAGCGGGGTAAATGCCGGAGCTTTTGACATCGCTTGATATCGTTAACCAGTCATTCAAAAAAAGCCTGAGAGGGTACGACACCGCCGAGGTAGACGAATTCCTTGACAACGTTGCCGAAACTCTGCAGACTTACAACAAGAAAAACAAAGAGCTTGAACAGGAGCTGGCAGCCAAACAGGAGAGCCTTGCGGAGTACGACCGCATGAAGAATGTTCTGCACGAGGCGCTGCTGATGGCTCAGAAAAGCGCCGACGACCGCGTAAAGAGCGCCCGTGAACAGGCAAACAAGATCGTTGAGGACGCTCGTGCCGAAGCTGAAGCAATGCGGCAGGAGACAGCCGAAGAAGCAAAACGCCTTCGCGCCGGAGTCGAGAAGATACGCAGCATCCGCGATATGTACGCCCAGGAATTCCGCGGCATGCTCGGTAAATTCGACACCCAGCTCACGCAGGCGTTAAATTCCTCCCAGCTGAAGGGCGCGGTAGAGGCAATACTTGACGGCGCAGCGAAAGAGGGCGGCGATGCGCCTGCGGAAGAACAGGCGCCTCAGGCAGAGCCCGAACAGAAAAGCAGCCTTAAAGACCTTGAAGCCGCCTGCGGTCTGCTCGGCGTAAGACCCGAAGATCTGGTTGGCAAACAGGAATAAAAACACATCCGAGACCCTGCCGGATGAACGGCAGGACAGAGCAGGCGCTCCGGTATACGAGCTTCCCGGCATCGGCCCCAAACGCGCCGCATTGATGGAAAGGCTCGGCGTGCACATTGTGCGCGACCTGCTTTTCCTGTTTCCGCGCCGCTATGAAGACAGGCGCGCCAGAAAAAACATTTCAGACCTCGTGCCGGGTTCACCGGCGGTAATATGCGCGGCGGTCCAATGCACCGATACAAAAATGATATCGGGCGGACGCCGCATTACTTTATGCGATCTCTCGGACGGGACCGGCATGCTGAGAGCAGCATGGTTCAACCGCCGCGGGCTTGATAAAACGCTTGCTGCCGGCGTAAAGCTGCTGCTTTACGGAACGCCATTTTTCCGCGGCAGCATATTCGAGATGACGGAGCCGGAGTTTGAGATCTGCAGGGGAGAGGCCGAAGCTGCCTTTTGCGGTATAATCCCGATCTACCCGGCAGTCGGCGGACTCACACAGAAAACTCTGCGCGCAGCCGCAAGGACTGCTGTTTTGGAATATCTTCAGTATATTCCCGAGGAACTGCCGCCTGAAGCCGTGAAAAAAAACGGCCTGCTGACAGGCGCCGAAGCGCTCAAAGAAATGCATGCCCCCACTTCTCCGGAAAGATGGAAAGAAGCGAGGAGGCGCCTTGCATACGAAGAGCTCTTCAAGCTGCAGCTGCTGCTCGAAGAGCGGCGCCTCGAGCGAAGATCCTGCAGCTCCGTGCCGCTTGCTCCCGGCAGGCATTTTGACGCATTTAAAGCATCCCTTCCATTTTCGCTTACAGGCGCGCAGCAGCGCGCGCTGGATGAAATAATAGAAGACGGCGCGTCAGGCTCCCCGGTATCGCGTCTGCTTCAGGGCGACGTGGGATCAGGCAAAACGCTCGTGGCGCTGGCGTTTGCCGCATGCGTCTGCGACAGCGGCGCGCAGTGCGCAATGATGGCGCCTACTGAAACGCTTGCCGAACAGCTGCACTCACAGGCGCTCAAATACCTTGCCCCGGCGGGTATCAGCTGTGCTCTGCTTAAAGCCGGCATGCCGGCCGCTGAACGCCGCAGAACGGTATCCGCTGCGCGCAGCGGTGAGGCCTGCGTCGTGACAGGCACTCAGGCGCTGCTTTCCGACACGCTTTCTTTTAAGAAGCTTGGAGCGGTGATAATCGACGAACAGCAGCGCTTCGGCGTAAGACAGCGCGCCGCGCTGCTGAAAAACGGCAGCCGTCCTCACCTTCTTATGATGAGCGCTACCCCTATACCGCGCACGATGGCCCAGACGATATGCGGAGACCTGGATATCTCTGTGATCGACGAAAAACCGGCCGGACGAATACCGCCGGAAACACGGATAATAGACGCCGAAGCGGTGCCGGAACTGCTGCGGTTCATAGCCCGCGAGATAATGCACGGAGGGCGCGTATACTGGATATGCCCGCGCGTTGAGAACGACGAAAGCTCCAGTCTGCCGGCCGCTGAAAAACGCTATGAATGGCTGCGGAAAAAAATGCCCCCGATAAAC
>JAEEYY010000028.1 GCA_016288355.1 Synergistes sp. | reverse complement strand
CCGGAAAAAACCCTTTCTGGCAGATCCCAAATTCCTGGAACATAAGGGCTTCTCCGTGTGTGATGAATCAGATAACGGCGTTCAGCTCTGGTACCTTCCATTTGACAGCGGTGCCGCAAAGCCAAACTTCAAGGATTGTGCCCGTCACCCGCACGTTGATGTGGGCGGATATGTCCTCTACTATACGAACCAATGCCCTTTCAACGCCAAATACGTACCGATTGTACAGGCGACGGCAGAAGAAAACGGCGTGGCGTTCCGCACCATCCATCTGCAGAGCAAGACGGAAGCGCAGAGCGCACCGACGCCGATCACCACCTACGCTTTGTTTTACAATGGCGAATACCTGACGAATGAACAGATGAATGACAAAAGGTTTCTCAAGCTGTTGGGAAGATGAGGCAACATCCCGAGAGCAGCGCTTAATCTTCTGATAGGAGATCATCATGCTTGAAAAAATGGGAGAATTCTTTGACAGCCGTTTGGACGGCTATGACATGCATCAGCTCACGGCCATAGAGGGAGCCCGGGAATTCTATCCTTTTACCGCGTCCTGCCTGCCTGCCGAGCCAGGCGCTTCCCTTCTCGATCTGGGCTGCGGCACCGGCTTGGAATTGGAATACTGCTTTTCGCTGAACCCCACAGCAAGGATTACCGGAATCGATCTCGCTCCCGGAATGCTGATGGCCTTACAGGCTAAATTCAAGGAAAAGGATTTGACCTTGATCTGCGGCTCCTATTTTGATACCGCGTTTGAAAACGAGGCTTATGACGCCGCTCTTTCGGTTGAGTCGCTGCACCACTACACAGTGGGCGAGAAAATCAAGCTGTATGCAAGACTGCGAAATGCTCTGAAGCCCAACGGGTTTTTTATTCTGACCGACTATTTTGCTCTCTCGGATGCGGAAGAAGCAGGCCGAAGGCAAGAACTGAACCGGATGAAAAAAGAGCTGGCTGTCAGAGAGGATGCGCTCTATCATTACGATACGCCGCTGACGGTTGCGCATGAGACGGAGGCTTTGCTTGCAGCCGGGTTTTCATCTGTTCGCGTCCTGAGGCAATGGAGCAGCACATGTACATTGAAAGCGGAAAAATAGGGCAGCATACGCTTATGCACGCCTGGCAAGGTTTTCGGCGTATCCGAAAACAATTTCTCATGAATCTTCCGTTTTTTGACAAAACACTGCGGCAATGCTATACTAACCATATATGGATATAGGCCTATATTGGTTTTAAAATGCATACTGCGTAAAACACAAGTATTTGGAATCGTCAATCGGGAAAGGAACATCACAATGGCAGGTTATTTTGAGGGTAAAGTTGCCGTCGTCACCGGCGCATCGTCCGGATTCGGTCTCGGCATTTCTGAGCGACTTTTGCAAAAAGGAGCCTCATGTGTGTATATGGCCGCCCGCAACAGAGCGGCATTGGAACGGGAAGCCCAACGGCTGAATGAACAGTACTTTGGAAGGGCCATTCCCCTAGTTGCTAACATCACGGTGCGTGAAGATATTGAGGGTATGATCGACTCTGCTGTGAGAGAAGCGGGCCGGATTGATTTTCTTTTCAACAATGCGGGGCAGCCCAAAACAAAAATGACAGAGCTGATCAGCGGCGATGAGTTCAATGAAATGGTTCAGCTGAACCTGATGGGTGTCGTATACGGAACACTTGCAGCACTGAAAGCGATGCTGAAACAGGGTTCCGGGCATATCATCAATACGGCCTCGCTGGGAGGACTTGTCCCTGTTCCCTTCCAGTGCTGCTATGGCGCGACAAAAGCCGCGGTCATTGAATTCACCAGATGTCTTGCCCTGGAATACTGTGATACGGATATACATTTTACACAGTTCTCGCCGGCCAATGTCGCCACTCCGATTTTCAAAGCTGAGTATGCCGAGCAGCTGCTGAAAAAAGGCAAAACCTTTGAGGAAATCGAAGCGCTCACCAAGAATATCGGCGTTCCTGAGGGCGCGCTTGCGCTTGATACCGCGCTCGACATCGTTTTTGCGGGCATTGAGGCCCAAAAAACGGATATCTATGTCGCTGAGGCAGAGGATCTGTACCGCCTGTTCTGCCATGACCGAGACAAATTCGACCAACTTACCATTGATGTGTCAAGAAAGCGCAGAGCATATTTCGAAGAATACCAGCGAATGTTGGCAGCCGGTGAAAATCCCTTGACGCTGCCCTTCCCCGGCTGAGGAGAGAGGAGAAAGACCTTGAGAGGAAAGCTTATCATCCAGGATTCATTAACCTATCGTATGCCGGTTCACTTTGTAGGCTACGAGTACAATCCGAATGTCCATGTCGTCTGCAGCGATGCGCATATTCTGAGTGTTGAGCAGATAACCGATATGGATGCGCTGGCGGAGATCATACCGGAGGAGTTTGAAATCCTGCAGGCACGCGTACTCTGGTCCTATTGTGATCTTCACGGCGTTGACTTTCTTGGCAACGGCGAATATCGGATATTCCAGGCTGCCGTCCCGGTCCAATGGATCGGCGGCGGGCCGGAAGTCCAGGGAATCTATCCGCTGATTATCTATGAAAACAACGCAATCCCGATCCTTGGCGGTCGGGAAGAAGACGGCATGCCAAAAGTGTACTGCGACATCTCCGCTCCCCATCATGTCGGCAATCACTGGTGGGCCGCCGCATCCTACGAATGCGAGACCATCCTCAAACTGAATTTCCGTGAAGACGACAAGCCGCAGGATATCCAGCCCGCGTGTGATGACGGAGAGCATGCTGCAAAAGTTATCAACTTCGGCAACAGGAGCATCCCCCGGGTCGGGAAAGGCGGAATGGCCTTCCACGATTACATCGCCTATCCCCAGGAATACAAAGTGCGGCGCGCATTCGCGGGGAGCGCAGATCTGACCATTCTCCCGCTTGACGCGTGGTACAAAAATCCGGCCATGTTCCGTACCCTCGCTGCGCTTGATTCCCTTCCCAAGCTCGGTTTTGAGCATGCCATGCGGCAGGATGGAACCATCACGATGTATGTCAGCGATTCATATGTTCTCGGATAATGCAGCATAACATACAGTAACGCACAGGCAACCGATGCCCGGTTGCCTGTGCGTTACTGTATAGTTTCAGATTCTGCTTACGCTGTCACGTTGTTGCCTTCTCCGCTTCAAAATAGACCCGCGGCACCCGCCTGCCTATGCTGCAGAGCAGTTCATTGGAGACGGTTCCGGCAAGCTCCGCAACGGCGTCGGCAGTTTGCTTTTCGCCGAAGATTTCCACTTCATCCCCCATCTGCACTTCAGGCAGTTGGGTTAGATCAATCATGCACATGTCCATGCAGATTCTGCCCCGAACCGGCGCCGGCCCGGAAGCAGTCATAACAGACAGCTTGTTCGACATAAGACGGTGAAGGCCGTCGGCATATCCGATGGGCACCACCGCGATCCGGCTGCTCCCGCTGGTGTGATAGGTGCGGCCGTAGCTGATATCGACCTCCTGATCAAATTGCTTCACGCTGTAAATACGGGATTTCAGCTTCATCACCGGGCGAAGCCCCATCCGCTCGACCTCCGGGCCCGCGCCGTACAGGGAGATGCCGGGCCGTATCATATCGAGATGCATTTCCGGATAGCGGGCAGACGCGCTGCTGTTCGCGCAATGACGAATGGAAAAATGTACTCCCCTGTCCTCCAGCGCGCTGAGGGTCTTCATAAAGAGTTCAAACTGCCCTTTTGTAAAGGCCACGTTATCCTCATCGTCTTCATCCGCCACGCAGAAGTGCGTAAAGATCCCTTCCGCGTCAAGCCCGGGCAGCGCACAGGTTTTCACAATATCCGCCACGCCGCCCTCAAACCGGTCGCCGGCCACCTGAAAACCGGTACGGGACATCCCGGTATCCACCTTAATGTGGATGCGCAGCTTTTTGCCGGCGGCCACAGCAGCTTCGCTGAACGCCTCCGCATGAGCATAGAACGACACCGCCTGCGTCAGTTCATACCGAAGCAGCTCCTGCGCATAATCGACCGGCGTGTGGCCGAGGATAAGAATCGGAAGGCTGATTCCGGCTTCCCGCAGCTCAATTGCCTCGTCCAGGCAGGCAACCGCAAGATAATCTGCGCCCAACTCCTCAAGCTTTCCGGCGATCTGTACTGCGCCGTGTCCATATGCGTTTGCCTTCACAACCCCGAGATATTTCACCCCGGGTACCCGCAGCTGGTGATAGTTGTGCGCCAGCGCATCCAGATCAATTTCAGCCCAAGTTCTCCGTGTTGAAGCGTCCATATAGCATCCTTTCCGGGCAGGCTAATTCGCGTAAACAGCCGCGATTCTCCAACGCCGCCCGACATATTTGTGTAGATATATTGTAGAAGCATGGCATGATACAAACAACCAATAAATATTGGCATTTTCCCATAAAAATGGCCGGAATAAAAGGCGGCCCCGGGCACATGCTTTTTGCCTGATATTTGGTCGATTTTCCAGCGTTTTGAGGCCTGGATTGGCGATACTCTCCCCTGCCGGAGCCCATATCCGAGGCCGGAATCTACACTCTGATATTCAATAACACCGCAATCATTTTGTACCTGTATGCAGAAATTTTTATATCATCGAACCGCATCGACGCGGGAAACCGACGCCGATGCGAAAAAACTCTGCCGGCCTTCCGCTGATTTCCATATATTCTCATACGCTGGGTGTTCCTTCGGGGAAAAACAGCTTCCTTCTGCGGCAGTGACGGATCTGAAGTGTATTTATTAAAAAATCTGTTGTCATACATGAAGAAAATGACGAACAAATCCTCTTGAGCTTTTCGCTTTTCGCATGTAAATTTGTTGATATCAAGCGGAACCCCGTCATGACCCGGTTTTCCACAGATGTCGAGTGTATTCCCCTCTAGGATTGCGCCGCATCTCCATCGTTTTGTCCCCGGTTTTCCCATGTCTTTTCGTCAATTTCCATGAATCTGCCGCATCTTCTATTTTCGATCTTAGTAAAAGAAGCAAAAAAAACAATTATTGCTATCGCGCCGCTGAATCCGTAAAATAGTATCATATTATAATTCAGTAACTGCACGCAATTAATTATGAATGAGAGGCGAGTGAAAATGTCCATGTATGATGTTGTGTTCCGAGGTGTAGAAATCTTCGATGGCACAGGCGGGGAGAGCTATACGGCAGATGTAGCCCTTCAGGACGGAAAGATTGCCGAAATCGGCACCGTTGAGGGATTCGGTGTTGAGGAGATCGAAGGCAAAGGCCTTTCCCTCTCTCCCGGCTTTGTGGATGTACATACCCATTCGGACAGCCAGCTGCTGTCTGATCCCTCCCGTATGTGCAAGGTCATGCAGGGTGTCACCTACGAGATCGGCGGTCAGTGCGGCTGGTCCCGGGGCCCTGCGGCTCCCGAGATCCCCACGCCCGGCTATGAATATCTGAAAACGGTCAACGGCGGCGGCAAGCCGATCACGCTGTACCCCACATACAATGAATTGCTTGCGTCGCTGACCAAGCATAAGCTCGGCGCGCACCAGATGGTCTTTGTCGGGCACCATGTGCTCCGCGCATCGACCGTCGGCATGGAGGACCGCGAGCCCACCGAGGCCGAGCTGAACCGGATGAAGGAGCTGCTGGAGAGCGCCATGCAGGAGGGCGCGCCCGGCTACTCCACCGGTCTGGTCTACGCCCCCGGCTGCTACAGCAAAACGCCGGAGCTGATCGAGCTGGCCAAGGTCGTTGGGAAATACGGCGGCATCTACACCACGCACATGCGCAACGAGGCGGATCACCTTGTGGATTCCGTCAAAGAGACGATCCGGATCGCCAAGGAAGCAGGCGTGACCACCAATATCTCCCATATGAAGGCCCAGTACCAGAAGAATCTTCCCCAGCTCTACGAAGCGATCCGGCTCATTGAGGAGGCCAACGCCGAGGGCTGCAACATTTTCTTTGACGTCTACCCCTATGACGCCTGCTCCGCCACCATCCTCTCCACGCTGCCGCCCAGCTACCTGTCCCATGACATGGAATGGCTGCTGGAAGAGCTGAGCACGCAGGAGGGCATCGACAAGCTGGAAAAGGCGATCCTGGAGCCCACCGAGGACTTTGAGAATCCCCTGCTCAACGCCGGCTTTGACAAGGATCTGATCGCGGTCGCCGCCAGGACGCCGGACGCGGTCGGCAAGACGATCCATGAATACGCCGAGGAGAAGGGCATGCGGGACATCGAGGCCTATGCCTACCTCATCACCGAGAACAAGGGTTCTGTGACAGACATCCGCTTTACCATGTGCAACGAGAGCCTGGCGTTCCTCTACGGCCATCCCCTCTCCATGCTCGGCACCGACGGTCTGTACTCTGGCGGCAAGCGCATCGCCCACCCCCGTGGCTTTGCCTCCTTCCCTCGCTACCTTGGCCGCCTGATCCGCGAGCAGAAGGTTCTGCCCTTTAACGAGGCGATCCGCCGCATCACCGGCATGCCGGCCGACCGGTATCACCTGGCCAACAAGGGCTATGTGAAGGTTGGCTACGACGCCGATCTGGTTCTGTTCAACAAGGACACCATCATTGACCAGGCCACCTATAGCGACCCCTTCCTGCCGAACATCGGCATCGAGATGGTCTTTGTCGGCGGCGAGGCGGAGGTCGTGAACAACCGTCCCACCGGCGTCCTGAACGGCAAGGTTTACAAGCCCGCGAAATGACCTGAACTCCAATCAAACAGAAAGGCTGGTGGATATGCTAAAGTATATTCTCAAACGTTTACTCTTGTTTATACCTGTCCTCTTAGGTGTTGTATTTCTTGTTTTCTTTATTTTGAACCTGACGCCCTCCAATCCAGGTGCAGCGATTTTGGGCAATCTTGCAACGCCGGAGGAAATAGCCGCTTATAATGAAGCTGTCGGGTATAACAAGCCGTTTCTTCAGAGATACATTTCCTATGTCTTTGGTTTGCTCAGAGGTGATCTAGGGGTATCATATGCGTTTAAAAAACCAGTTGCAGGATTGGTTGTTGGAAAGATTCTGCCTTCTGTCTTTCTTAGCTTTTCAGCAATGCTCGTAGCCTCGATAATCGGTGTTACTGTTGGGGTAGCATCCGCTGTCAAACAGTACTCCGTGCTAGATCGGGTGTCAACATTTTTGGCTCTGATTCTTGCCGCTACTCCGGCATTCTGGCTTGCAATGATTTGTATTTACTTTTTCGCGCTGAAGCTCGGGATATTCCCAGCATTTGGCACTGCCACACCATTTCATTATGTTTTGCCATCCCTGTCACTTGGTATACCATATTCTGCTAGTGTTCTTCGTTATTCCCGCTCATCCATGCTTGATTGTATTCGGCAGGACTATGTGGATACGGCCAAATCCAAGGGTGTCCCCCGCCGTCATGTGATTTGGAGGCATGCTTTCCGAAACGCCGTTCTTCCTGTTATTACCACAATAGGAACTAGCTTCGGCGCTCTCATCGGCGGCGCTGTTGTTACGGAGCAATTATATGGTATGTCTGGTCTAGGAACCTTTGTATCAACTTCCATCAAGGCTAGAGATGTACCCGCCGTCTGCGGCAGTGTCGTAATTATCGCCTGCATCTTCAGTCTGGTTGTTCTGTGCATCGACCTGCTGCACGCCTGGATCGACCCGCGCGTCCGTGCGCGGTATTCAAAGGGGTGATCGAAGAATGAGTAATGCAACGGAAACTGCTGTGCCTCAGAAGAAAGAAAAGCTCAGATCCCCCAGGTTGGAGTATTACCGGGAGATCTGGCACCGCTTCAAGAAAAACAAACTAGCTGTAGTTGGACTCATTATACTCGCATTATTTGTTATTCTTATAGTTTTTGGGGATTTCATTGCTCCCCCTGAAAATGTTCATTTGCAAAACTACAGCGCAATGAGACAACGTCCCAATTCGGAGCACTGGTTTGGTACTGATGCACTTGGCCGAGATCTATTTGCTCGTGTAATTCATGGTACCAAGTATTCAATGGGAATCGCTCTTCTCGTAACAGCATCTTCCTCAATTATTGGTATCATCATTGGCACTTTTGCTGCCTATTATCGAGGCTTTCCGGATACAATTCTAATGCGTATCTTGGACGTAGTCACCTCTATCCCTGCCCTGCTGCTCTCCATGAGCATTGTGGCGGCCATGGGCACCAGCACTCTCTCCCTCTTCGTGGCCATGACCCTCAGCGGAACACCCGGCAAAGCTCGAATGGTGCGAACAGCTTTGTTGAATGTTGTCGATAATGAATTTGTGGAGGCCTGCCACGCCTGCGGCACTAGCACCTTCCGCATCCTCACCAAGCATCTTATCCCCAACGCCATCGGCCCCGTGATCGTCGCCACGACCATGGGCGTGGCCTCCGCGATCCTGAACTGCGCCACGCTGAGCTTTATCGGCCTCGGCTTCCAAGAGCCCACACCCGAGTGGGGCGCCATGCTTTCCATGGCACGTGATTACTTTAGAACTGATATATATTTAATGATCTTTCCCGGTTTGGCAATTATCCTTGCATCGTTATCCATTAACCTCATCGGCGATGGACTGCGTGACGCGCTGGATCCGCGCCTGAGAGACTGAGCGCGGCAAGGAGGCGAACAATGGATAATCAAAACATTCTGGAAATCAAAGATCTGAGCGTGATCTACAAGACCGACTATGAGACGGTCTATGCGCTCAACCACATCAACCTCAGCGTCAAGCGCGGCAAGACCCTTGGCCTGGTGGGCGAAACCGGAGCCGGAAAGACAACAACGGCCCGCTCCATCCTGCACCTGCTGCCCGACCGCACCGGCAAGGTGACCAGCGGGCAGGTCCTGCTGGACGGGCAGGACGTCTATTCAATGTCTGATAAAGAACTGGAGAAAATGCGGGGCGATAAGGTCTCCATGATCTTCCAGGACCCCATGAGCTCCCTGAACCCCATCATGACCGTCGGCGAGCAGATCGCCGAATCCATCACCTATCACAACACGCAGAATCTAAGCAAGGAACAGATCGAAAAGCGCGTGGAGGAGATGCTCAAGCTGGTCAACATCCCGCCGGAGCGCAAGAACGACTATCCCAACCAGTTTTCCGGCGGCATGAAGCAGCGTGTCTGCATCGCCATGGCGCTGGCCTGCGAGCCGGAGCTGCTGATCGCTGACGAGCCGACCACCGCGCTGGACGTCACCATTCAGGCGCAGGTGCTCATGCTCATGCGCGAGCTGATCGATCAGCGCGGCACTTCCTTGGTCATGATCACCCACGATTTCGGCATCGTGGCGCTGATCTGCGACGATGTGGCCGTCATGTACGCCGGTGAGATCGTCGAAGCCGGCACCGCGGCGGACATTTTCCAGGGCAGCAAGCACCACCCCTATACCGTGGGCCTGTTCGGCGCCATCCCCAACATCAAGGAAGAGTCGGAACGCCTCTCCCCCATCGCCGGTCTGATGCCGGATCCGACGGTACAGGTGCCCGGCTGCCGCTTCGCCGCGCGCTGTCCCTATGCCACGGAGCGCTGCAAGGCCGAGCATCCGGCCGTGTATACGGAGGGTACCCATCAGATCATGTGTCATCGCTTTCAGAACGGAGGTGTAGAATGATGGAGCAGCAGAGTAACACTACACCCCTGATTGAGACAAGAAATCTCAAGAAATACTTTAATGTCGGCAGGCGTGCACAACTTCATGCTGTTGATGACATCAATCTTACCCTCTACCCTGGCAAGACCATCGGCGTCGTGGGCGAATCCGGCTGCGGCAAATCCACTCTGGGCCGCACCATCCTGCAGCTGCTCAAGCCCACCGGCGGCGAGGTGCTCTACAAGGGGGAGAACATCTGCAACGCCTCCAAGGCCCGCATGAATGAGCTGCGCAGCAAGATGCAGATCATCTTCCAGGATCCCTATTCCTCCCTGAACCCCCGCATGACCGTGGAACAGCTCATTGCCGAGTACATGATCGTCGCCAAAAAGGTCCGAAACGCCAAAGAGGCCACGGAGGAAGTGCACAAGCTGATGGACATTGTGGGTCTGGACCGCCGCTTCGGCCGGGTCTATCCCCACGAGCTGGACGGAGGCCGTCGCCAGCGTATCGGCGTTGCCCGTGCGCTATCCCTCGATCCGGAATTCATCGTGTGCGACGAGCCCGTCTCCGCTCTGGACGTGTCCATCCAGGCGCAGATCCTGAATCTGCTCATGGACATTCAGGACGAGCGGAATCTGGCCTACATGTTTATTACCCACGACCTGTCTGTCGTCAAGCATATCTCCGACGATATCATGGTCATGTATCTGGGCCAGTGCATCGAGAAATGCGAGACCAACGAGCTCTTCAACCACCCCATTCACCCCTACACCCAGGCGCTGCTGGACGCGCTTCCCGTCCCGGATCTGTCCATGCGCACCAAGCAGATCAATGTCATCAAGGGCGAGATCACCAGCCCCATCAACCCGAAGCCCGGCTGCCGTTTCGCCGCCCGCTGCCCCTTTGCCACGGAGCAGTGCCGCAGTGAACAGCCGCCTTATGAGGAGGTCTCTCCCGGGCACTTTGTGGCCTGCTTTGAGAAGAAAAGCTGAGCCGCTTCCCTGCCGTTGATCGGCAGACTTCACACGGTTTCATTCCGGAAACGGATTGAACAATATTAACCAAATCTTATTAAAAAGGAGGACCCCTAATGAAAAAGGCATTGTCTCTTCTGCTCGTGCTGATTATGGTATTATCTCTCGTTGCCTGCGGCACAAGCAACAGCACTACCCAGCAGAGCGCAGGCACGGCCCAGCAAAGTGCAGGCACGGCCCAGCAGAGCAGCACTACCGCATCTGCACCAGCTGCAACAAGCCCGAATGCCGGAAGAACCGTGAATCTGGTAACCGGCGTTCTGCTTACAAATGTCGACCCTCACTTTATTACCCAGCTTGAAGGCCAGTATCAGATTTACCAGGTTTATGAAGGCTTGGTAAAGTACGATGAGAGAACTGGCGAGGCTTATCCCCGTGTTGCTGAAAGCTGGGAGTATGGCCCCGATAACGCATACCTCGACTTCAAGATCAACCCTGAAGTCACCTTCCACAATGGCGAAAAAGTCACTGCGGAAGATGTAGTCTGGTCCTATGATCGCATTCTTGAGCAGAAGAAGATGGCGAACAAACTTTCGCACTTTTCTTCATGGGAAGCGATTGACGAGAGCACATTCCGTATAAATCTTGATGGAACGACCACTATTCCTCTGATGTATGTCAGCGAGCTTTTGATAGGTGATAAGTCCAACTTCGAAGAGGGCGGCGATGATGCCTATCAGAAAGCTGAGTATTCCGTCGGAACCGGCCCGTTCATGTATACCAAGGTTGAGTTGGACGGCACCTCTACTGCAGAAGCCTATGAAAACTATTACCGCGGCAAAGCCAATGTCGATGGTGTTACATGGACCTATTTGACCGACAAGTCTACCGCTTTGATCGCCTTCCAGGCCGGTGATTTTGACTGCGTCATTCTTCCCGCCGCAAACGTGCCGGAAATTGAAGCTGCCGGTCAGTATAATGTCCTTCGTCTGCCTGCGACTCATAACCACTTTATTGGTATCAACTATGAAAAGGTTCCCAATAAGCTGGTTCGTCAGGCAATCCTGTATGCTATTGACAACGAAGCCATCATGAATGCAGCTGTCGGTGGATTGGGCATTGTCTCCCACAACTTGGCTGAGGCCGGCATGGTGGGCGGCGGCTACTCCTTCGACGACTACTACAACTACAACCCCGAGAAGTCCCATGAGCTGCTGCTTGAGGCCGGCTACACCGAGGATGAGATCAAGGCCGGTATCCCCATCGGGAACATTGTTTCCCTGAACATCAATCCTTATGCTATTGACTCTGCTATGGTTCAGGAAATGCTCCGTCAAGTCGGCCTGATTGGCGAGGTTCTTACCTACGAGCAGGCCAACGTGGAAGAGCTCTGGTACCGCCGCGGCGAAGGCTCTGCCGATATGGCGCTTGTGTGCCACGGCGACAATATTAAGATCGACACTGGTAACTTCTTCGACAGCTACATTGCTACTCGTGCCGAGGGCACGGCCAACTGGGAGAAGTGGGGTCTTGATGGAAAGGTGCAGGAGCTCGGCGTCGCCGCCTCCTCTGAATTTGATCAGGCCAAGCGCAACGAGAAGTGGCAGGAGTTCTGGGAAGAGCTCAAGGATCAGGCTATCTACTACTCCCTGTTCCATCGCGACAACCTTTATGTTGCAACAAAGGATCTTAATGTTGTCTGGGGCGTCAACTACTTTGACATCTACGACTGGAGTTGGACCGAGTAATAACACGCTCTAAGATTTTCATTATTCGTACTACTCAAATACAGCCTGTGGGATTTTTATCCCACAGGCTGTGCATACACGGTAGTATAAGTAGCTGTGTTGCACATTTCTGGCAATGAGGTTATATAATGAACTATTCACACATTGAGTTGATTTTGGCCATCGCCGACGCCGGCTCCATTTCTCAGGCTGCGGATAATCTCTTTGTGTCGCAGCCCTTCCTCTCCTCCGCGCTGAAGCGCGCCGAGGATGAGATTGGCACGCCGCTGTTCAAGCGGAGCAAATCCGGCGTGACTCTCACGCCCTTCGGCCATGAATATGTGCAGTACGCCCGCAATATAGCCGACCAGATTGAAACCTTGAACAGTCTGTATAACAGCAAGCAGGTACCACAGTTTCGCCTGGACGTCGCAAGTATGGGCTTCTGTTTCCTGTACCCTATGGTTGCCGAAATACGGAAAAAGTTTCAAAAGTATCCCTGCTCTTTTCAGCTGTACGAGGCCTCTACACATGAACAGATCCAGCTGATCAGTGCAGGCAGTTATGAAATTGGCCTTGTCGTTCTGGACGACAAATCCAAAAAGCAGATGCTTCGTAGTATTAAGGCCAAGGGACTGGAGTATTATCGCCTGCAGGACGTGCAGACCGGTATCTATGTCGCGCGCAACTGCAAAACCGTCCCCAGCAGTGTCAAGGAATTGGATGAGAACAGCATCCAGTATCTTGTGGGCATGCCTTATATCGGACTCCACGTTGAGCCGCGTGATATGCATGTCTATGAGTACTGGTCCGCACTGGACTCGCTGATCAAAGCGCAGGATCAGCGCTATATCGTCTCGAGCAGCGGTATGCGCTCGGAGATGATCAACCAGTATAACGGCTTCGGAACCGCCGGATATTGTAGCGCACTCTATGAGAAATATCCCTTTACGGAGCCGCTGCGCTTTATTCCTCTCGCCCCGAGCGTCAATTTTGGTTATGAGCTCGGATGGATCCAGCGGCAGAACCAGCAGCGCTCTCCCCTGGCCAACGAGCTATTTCAGATGGTGAGCGAATAGCGCACGAGCCGTACCGCGCTCCGTGCGCTCTGCAAGGAGGCTTTTATGAGCACAAAAAATGTTGAGCGGGTTGTTGAGCAGTTCTGCGCCCGCGCCGAAGCTCCGCTGGGTCTGCTGTTCAAAGACATGGCTTCAAACGAGACCGTCGCCCGCAACGCCGACCAAGTTTTCCCCGCTGCAAGCTCCATCAAAATCTACATTCTGGCCGAGCTCTTTCGGAAAGCCTATGCCGGTGAGTGCAGCCTGGACGACCGGCTCCCCATGACCGCGGACGTTCAGTCCGTCGGCAGCGGCGTGCTGGCCCGGCTGACGCCCGGCCTCGAGCTGACGCTCAGAGATTACGCCACGCTGATGATGATCATCTCCGACAACACGGCAACCGACGTGCTGTTCCGTTTCCTCGGCCGCGACGCCATCAGGAAGAACGTCATCGACGCCCTCGGCCTGACAAGCACAAGATGCGAGCTGTCCTGCAACGACCTGGTGGATCTCTGCTACGGATTGAACGGGCGCAGCTTCCGCCAGCTGATCGTCGACAACGGCGGCAGCTATCCCAATTACTGCGGCGCAGAATGGGCGCGCTGCGAGGTTCCGGAGCACCATGAAAGCTCCCCATGCGACGCGGCGAAGATGCTGGAACTGCTCTACCGCGGGCAGTGGGTCTCCCCCGAGGCCAGCGCCGCCATGCTCACCATCATGAAGTACTGCCAGACCAATACCAGAATCCCGCGGCTGCTTCCCATCGACACCGTCGTCGCCCATAAGACCGGCACGATGGATAAGCTCATGGTCGACATCGGCATCGTCTACACCCGCAAGGGCGATTATATCCTCTGCCTGTTCTACAACGGAAATCTGGCCACGCAGGAGGCCTACGACCGAAACTATCTCGGCCGCAGCGGCGACAATTTCCTGGCCGAGCTTTCCGCGGCGGTTTACAGCGCCTATATGGAGGACTGAACGCGGCATCTCCCGCGCGTGCGGCTATCTGTGTGACGCACGATAAAAGCCCCGAAATCCACCTGTTTCTGTGGATTTCGGGGCTTTTGCATGCGGCGCGGGAGAAACGGTCTGCCCCCCAGCGTCCTTCTGCCGTGCGCGAGCGGGTGCGGCGGTCAGCACATCAGAACTTCGGCAGGCTCTGCATCAGCTCTGAGATGTAGTTGATGACCTGGCCGGAATAGCCCGTCGCATAGAGAACGGCGGTGCCGACAATCGCGGCGATCAGGAAAACAAGAAGCGCGCACCAGTAGGATCTCGTAAAATTGCGGACGTTGATGTTGCGGCTGAACGAGAGGATGATCAAAAAGAGCAGGCCGATGACCGGAATGAAGTACAGGAATTCCAGCCCGAAATACCCCCAGGGGGACAGCGCTCTATGTCTCTTGCGCTCTGGCTTTTTGACCGGTTCCGGCGCTTCCTTTTTTTCTTCCACCTGAGGGACCGGGGTCCCGCAATTTGTGCAGAACTTTTCTCCGTTCTCAATCTCTGCACCGCAGCTCAGACACTTCATATTCTTCTCTCCCTTTATTATAAATCTTTCTGTTTTTGCTGTTTATTTATTATATCACAGACAACAGGAAATGCCATTCAGAACTTATGCCAAATCTGCCGGCGGCTGTTTGTTGCTTTTGGCCAAAAGAAATGCAGAGGGAGAAAGCAAATGCTTTCCCCCTCCATTCTGGAGCTGGTAATGTGACTCGAACACACGACCTGCTGATTACGAACTCTTGAAAAGCTGCTTTCTCTTGTAGTATGCTGTTGTATCTTATCGTTAAAAACCCAGTATTATCAACGGTTTGCGGTTATTTCTTATTGTTTCTTGTTGTCTGCTGTTGTGGGCTGTTTTGTGTGAGTTTTTAGTGACGGTGTGAGTTTTTGTGTGAGTTTCTATCTGCGCCCTTTTCTATTACTCTTATGGCTATTGCCATATTTAGGCTTCTGTCTGCTATTGGAGCTATTGCCACGTTTAGTCATTTGTTGCCCAATAGTCTAATGCTATAATTTCATTTTTTCACCCTTGATTTTTTCAACTTCCTTTTCAATACAGAATAATGCCCCTTGATAGAATAAATCTTGACAGTTGTTTAGCTCGTATAAGGATAGTTTTTTTTGAAAGATTTCTGAAACGTCTTCTGGCATATCTGATAAGTAGTTGTCAAATGATTTAGATATAACAACAGCAATATTGCTAACTGGTTTTTCAGTTTTGCTGACATTATAGTAATTTGAAAACTCAATAAAAAGCTTCCCGTCCTCGTTGAGATTCTCCATGAACTCTTTTCCTGCACGGTAACCATTACGCCAAGCGTCTCTTCCAATGTCAGATGTACCCGGATTTACTTGCTCCACATAGTCCCTTTCCTTAGAAAGCGCCTCAATATCGAGTTTCTTGTTCTCAGAGTTCACATCCTCAGTTGATGATCTTTTGGACGAGCGAAAAAAGTACACAAAGCCAAAAACTGCAATTAGGACTACAAGAAAAGAAACAATAATTGCCGCATACATATTGACCACTCCTTTTCAACCATAAATGCTTAATAACCCTTTATTTATCTTCGAAGTTATCATTGTGATTCATTGTTTTGCCAATGAATCACTTTCAGTTCGATGTCTTATTCAAAGGCCAAGAATCTGCTTTTTCTTTGCATCATATTCTTCCGGTGTAATTACTCCTTTGTCCATCAGTTCTTTCAGTTTTATAAGCTCATCATAATCAGTCTTTGGATTATCAATCTGTTCTTCAGATGGACTTTCAGAGGCATCCTCAGTTATGGGTTGTTGCTCAAGGCTTTTGCCTTTACTCTCAATATATAATCCGAGAAATACAATATATATTGTGTGCAACATTGAATTTATGAAATCATGAAGGGCAAACTCATCGCTCTCAATAGAAGCAAGCGCTGATATGAGCGATAAAAAGGCTGCAAAATAGCAGTAGTTTTTTCCCGCATCCCCAGGTTTATACAATGCAATGATCACCAGGGCCATAGCAGCAGCACTTAGAACGCCAATAGTTTTGTCAAGCACTGAATCTGACTTGAGAGAAAAATAAAGTCCTACCAAAGATATACAACCAAGAAAAATGTATACTCCCCTTACACCTTTAAGATTGTCATTTCTCAAAGGCATGACGAGTATTAAACTAAATAGTACACCAATCCCCCCACCTATTAACGCAACTATTAAACCAGCAATGCCTAAATCTGATAAATCACTATCTACCAAACAATATAACGCCAGATAAACCAGCATTTCAGCCAGCAGCATATTTCCGGCTCGTTTTCCTCTCTTCAAAGATATGTTTTCCGCCATTACTTCACCCCGCTAGTAGTATTGATTGAATCAGTATCAAGATCGCGCTCCATTGTTTCATCAATGGCACGGTTAATAAAACCGTTGATGCTTTCGCCGGTACTCTCTGCATGTTTCCGAACCTTGTCCTTCTTCCCTTTCGGCATAGTAAGGTTAACACGGTCAAGTTTATCATCAATCCACTTGTTTTTGTACTCGCTGTTCCCGGCCAAGATAAACACCTTCTTTCTGTGCTACTATATCACAAAGGAAACATATTACGCAAGACAAACAAAATATCGTATCTTGCGCAAGATTTATTTTGACATCTTGCGCAAGATACTCTATCCTATCCTCAAGGCATATAATGCCAAATAAAAGGAGGAATTGAAAATGACAGAAAAAATGGAAGCTTGGAGCATCGAATTGCAGGATCTGATCGAATGGGCATCATTACATACTGGAGGAAACGCAGAAGCCGCCGCTTTTCTTCTGGAAATGCTGAAAAATGAAATAGACGATTTTGAAGGCGTTCAAATGATTTCCAAAATGGCCGCCGGAAGAATCAAAGCTGTGCTGGATAGCATTGACTTTCTGATCAGTTCCATTCAGACATACGTTGGCGGGACTCATGAGCAGCTCGCGAAGCTCTTAAAGGAAAAGCCAAAGGAAGACGCTGCATAAAAAAATCATGCGTTTCAATAATCAAAGCGCCAGAGGGTTTTGTCCTCTGACGCTTTGATTAACTCTTTTCGTGTTTTCTCCGGTTTTCACGCACACGCGCTTTTTTGCTAATGAAAAACCTATGGCTTTTATAATCCTCTTGTTGCGCCAAAGACAGGGAAAGAGCGGGAAGTGTTCTTCACACAGGAAGTTGCCAAGCTGCTAAAGGAATACCAGGCGGAACAAATCTCGGCTACCAAAAAGAGAGCGGAACGCCTTGAAAAGGATCATAAGCCCCTTGAACTGAAAAAGGTTGCAATCCCCGAATTTGTGTTTACGGAGAAAGGCAACAACGAACCGATGCACCCGGACAGCCCAAACAGATACCTTCAGAAGTTCGGCAAGAAATATGATGTTGCCATTCATGCGCTCAAGCTGCGGCACAGTTTCGCCAGCGTAGCAATCACAAACGGCGCGGATGTGGCCAGCGTTTCGGAGATTCTGGGGCACGCCCAGATCAGCACAACGCTGAACATGTACACGCACGCAAACGAAGAAAGCAAACGGAGAGCCGCAAGCATTGTGCATACAGCTATCGGAAAAGCATAAATATGGGGCCGGTTATAATGACCGGCCCCATATTTATGCTTAATTGGTGTGACTTTTGGTGTGACTTTTTAGCAAAGTCAAGTTATGCCGAAAATGAAAAACTATCGAAAAGTTCACAGATATAAAGAAAAAAGGCAGAAACTCGATGTTTCTGCCTTAAAAAATGGAGCTGGTAATGTGACTCGAACACACGACCTGCTGATTACGAATCAGCTGCTCTACCGACTGAGCTATACCAGCATGGCGGCTTT
>JAEEYY010000245.1 GCA_016288355.1 Synergistes sp. | reverse complement strand
TGATGGCCTGCCGTATCCACCATGTGGCATAGGTGCTGAACTTATATCCCTTGTGATAGTCGAATTTTTCGACCGCACGTATAAGCCCGAGGTTGCCTTCCTGAATCAGATCAAGAAAAAGCATACCGCGGCCGATGTATTTTTTCGCAATGCTCACGACAAGGCGGAGGTTTGCCTCAACAAGCTTGTCTTTGCAGGAATTGTCTCCCATTTCGACGCCCTTTGCGAGCATGACCTCGTCTTCTGACGTCAGAAGCGGTATCTTGCCGATCTCGCGCAGATACATGCGCACAGGGTCTGAGAGCGGCAGATCTTCAAGATCCCCCATTTCATCGCTGTTTACAGAACTGCTGATAATGGCTTC
Organism: Synergistes sp.; assembly: GCA_016288355.1. Classification (GTDB taxonomy): domain Bacteria; phylum Synergistota; class Synergistia; order Synergistales; family Synergistaceae; genus Synergistes. The sequence continues at coordinate 8,646 of JAEEYY010000245.1, read as the reverse complement.
ACCCTCGGAGGGATCGACCTTGGTCTTCGGCTCGTCGAGGACGTCGACGCCCAGTTCCATAAGATTTGTGTACAGGTTGTCAAGGATATCGGCCGTAAGGAAATCCTTCGGCATTTTCTTTTCTATATCCTCGTAGGTGACAAAACCTTTCTCTCGCCCTTCATGGAGCAGTTCCCGGACATTATCGATATATGCGGTGTAATCAACAGCATCCTGGTCTTCCGCCAGATTGGACGTTCCGTCTTCGCTCTCTTCAGCCTTTTCGATGCCGGATATATCATCTGCATCGTCATCGACTGCATCGTCAAGGGCAATGGCATCGAATTCCGCCTTCTCCAGCAGCTCGATATTTTCCGGTTTCGGCCCCTCGTTCATGATATCATCCATATCTTCGGCGTCTTCCGCCTCTTCGGGGACTGGGGAGACTGTTTCAGGCACAAATTCATCTGCTTTCTTGTTTTTTGTTTTTTTCATGCCCTTGTATTCCCTCCTTTTAGTGTCCTGACACATTTATAGTATTCTTCATATTCCTGTTCGTTGATCGTACCGTTTCTGATCTTTTCCAGAAGGACATTCTTTCTTTTTTCCCTGCGTCGGCGCATCAGCGCGTCCGAGAGCCGGGCAGCCGCCGCTTCATCTATACCCTCTTTGGCAAGAAGACCGTTTCCCTTCGCTACCACGCTCATCCCGCGCGTTTCGCCCATCTTCTGCCAGCGTCTTTCTATATCATCGGTCTCCTCTCCGCCCAAAAGCGCGGCTACGACATTCTGCACGTCGGGATCTTCGATAAGAGCTATTATCTCATCCCTGCGGAAAGCCGATCTGAGGCTTTTGCTGTTCCACAGCATACTGCACAACATATACTCTATATCATTTTCTCCGGCCGCCGGAGAATACAGATCTATATTATTAACTTTTTTCCGGCTCCCCTCCGCCTGCGGCGCAGAGCTTCGGGCGATAAGATCCCTCAGCTCATGCGGGAAGACAGACAACACTTCCGCAAGCTCCCCGATATAAGGCTCAACATCGAAAACAGGAAGAGACGCAAGCCCTTCAAGCAGATCCTTCCTCGCGTTTCCCGCCCTTTTCGGATCCTGCAGCTCAGGCTGCCGGAGCCTTGCATGAAAGAGCGGCAGCGGAAGAGCTTCCTCAATGGCTTTTTCAAAGAGCCCGGTCCCGCCCGGCTGAAGCAGCAGTTCATCTGGATCCTTTCCCTGCTGCCATACGACGCGTCTTGACGCGACTCCTTCCGCATGCAGCACGTACATCGCCCTGAGCGCGGCTTCCTGTCCTGCAGAGTCTGAATCATAACACACATAGCACAGACCGGTCATTCGTTTTATCAGAGCCGCCTGCTCTTTTGTCAGAGAAGTGCCTAAAGACGCCGCCGTGTTGGTGTAGCCGAATATATGGGCCCGGATAGCGTCAAAATATCCCTCCACCAGTATCGCATAACCTTTGGAGCTCATTGCCCCCTTGGCTTTATCAAGCAGATAGAGATTGTGACGTTTATTGAAAAGCCTGCTCTCCGGACTGTTTAAGTATTTGGCGCCGTCTCCGTCAAGTATCCTGCCGCCGAAACCGATCAGTCTTCCGGTAACACTGCGGATCGGAAACATCAGCCTGCCGCGGAAACGGTCGTAGCATCCCCCGTTTTTCCCCTGGGAGGCTATGCCGCTTTCGATCATTGCTTTTGCGGTGCAGCCGCTTTTTTCCAGCCGGCGCGACAGCATATCCCAGGAATTTGGCGCCCAGCCCAGCTCGAAGCGGCGGCAGTCGTCAGCGGTCACAGAGCGTTTTTCAAGATACTTTCTTGCAGGTTCTCCGCCTGCCCCCCGCAGTGATTCAGCAAAAAAAACAAGCGCTGCTTCGTTTATATCGACAGAAGCAGCTTCCGGTCTGACGCCCCGGACATGTTTTGTCAGTTTTACGCCGGCGCGCTCTGCCAGACGTTCCAGCGCCTCGCGGAACTCAAGGTGTTCCGCTTCCATTACAAAAGTGAATATATCGCCGCCTTTTCCGCAGCCGAAACAGTGAAATGTCTGCCGCTCCTGAGATACCGAGAATGACGGGGTCTTTTCGCTGTGAAAAGGACAGCAGCCCCAGAAGGTACGCCCGTTTTTTTTCAGTTTGACATACTCGGAGACGACATCAACGATGTCAAGTTTTGATTTAATTTCGCCAACGTCGTCATCGGGCATATTTTTCACCTCATAAAGCAGCTTAACTCCTCAGAAGACAGGAGGGAGAGTGAAGTCTCTCCCTCCTTGTATCTATAACATAATTATCACGTGTTTTACTTATTCTATTGCATTACAGCGCGAAGAGAGGCGCAAGGACCGTTGCCACAACAGACATAAGCTTGATAAGTATGTTAAGGCTTGGACCAGCAGTATCCTTGAACGGGTCGCCTACCGTGTCTCCGACTACTGCAGCAGCGTGAGGAGCGCTTCCCTTGCCGCCATGTGCGCCGGATTCAATGAACTTTTTCGCATTGTCCCACGCACCGCCGGCATTGGACATAAATATCGCCATCATAACGCCGGTGACTATCGAGCCGCCGAGCATACCGCCGAGGGCAGGGGCGCCGAGGATAAACCCTACCGCTACAGGCGCAAGGACCGCCATGACGCCGGGGATGACCATCTCTCTGAGGGCCGCAGCCGTCGAGATGTCAACGCAGCGCTCATATTCCGGACGTCCGGTGCCTTCCATGATGCCGGGGATCTCACGGAACTGGCGGCGAACTTCCTCTATCATTTTTTCAGCGGCGCGGCTGACAGCCTGAATCGAAAGCGCGCTGAATATAAACGGCAGGAGTCCTCCGATGAAGAGTCCGACCATGACGCGGGGGTCCTTAAGGTCTATGGAGCTGAGGTTTGTGGCCTGAGCAAATGTAACGAAAAGGGCCAGTGCGGTAAGTGCGGCGGAACCGATCGCAAGTCCTTTGCCGACCGCAGCCGTCGTGTTTCCGACAGCGTCAAGTCTGTCCGTTATATTGCGGACTTCTTCCGGCAGCTCAGCCATCTCTGCGATGCCGCCCGCGTTGTCGGCGATAGGACCGTAAGCGTCGACCGAAAGGGCCATACCGGTTATTGCCAGCATTCCGACGGCCGCGCAGGAGATGCCGTAAAGACCTCCGAAGAATACGCCCGCCATTATAGCGCAGCAGACAAGTATTACAGGGATAGCCGTTGATTTCATACCTACGCCGAGGCCCGCGAGAATGTTAGTCGCAGCACCGGTCTCTGAAGCCTGGGCTATCTCTTTTACGCTGCCGTAGTCACCGGAAGTATAGAATTCGGTGGCAGCGCCGATGAGAAGTCCGGAAACGACGCCTGAAAGGACCGCCCAGAAGAGCGTGAGGTCGCCCTCAAAGATCCAGTTTGTAAGGAAGAAAGTACCGACGAGCATAAATACGCCTGTAAGACCGAGACCTACGCGGAGCGCCTTAGCGGGGTCTCCGCCTTCCTTTACGCGGACAAAGAATGTTCCGAGTATCGAGGAAAGGATGCCGACTGCCGCAAGAAGCATCGGATAGATAACGCCTTTATCGCTGAAGACCATGAAGCCGATGGCCATGGCCGCTATTATCGAGTTGACATATGACTCAAAGAGGTCGGCCCCCATGCCGGCGATGTCTCCGACATTGTCTCCGACGTTGTCGGCGATGACTGCCGGGTTGCGCGGGTCGTCTTCGGGGATACCGGCTTCGACTTTACCGACCAGGTCGGCTCCGACGTCCGCGGCCTTCGTATATATACCGCCGCCGACACGCGCGAAGAGCGCTATTGAGCTTGCTCCGAAACCAAAGGCAGTGATTATGTTCGCGTCTTTGAAGATGAAGAACATTACAACTATGCCGAGGAGTCCGACGCCTACGACCGTCATGCCCATGACGCTTCCGCCCATGAACGCTACCTTAAGTGCATCGTTCATGCCGTGCGTTGCCGCAAACGATGTTTTGCCGTTTGATTTCGTCGCGACTCTCATGCCTATAAAGCCTGTCAGAGCGCTGCAAAGTGCGCCGACTACGAAGCATACCGCGCTAGGTACGCTGATCTTCCATGCCAGAATTGCCGCCACTACGATAACAAACGGGACAAGCGCCTTATACTCACGGTAAAGAAAGGCCATAGCGCCCCCCTGGATAATCCCTGATAATTCGCTTACACGCTCGTTCTCCACTTTGAAAGCGGAGATCTTACCTGAAGCGATCGCCGCGAAGAGAAGGGCAATTACGCCAGTTCCCCCCACGATTGCTATTATGTTATTCATTGCTGAAGCTCCCCCTGACGTTGTATTTTTATTGCAACAGCCCATATGCAGGCCAGTTTAATATTATATATTTATGTTTATTAATAATCAACAGCACTTTAGACCTTTTTTCACTAACATCAAAAATAATTCCATCTTTTTTGTAATGTATATATGCTTAAAACTGCATTTTTCATATTTGCGCAGCGAGCGTTCATATTTACTAAGCGTTCCCGCGCCTTTTAAGGTATTCCTGCCAAAAAGAGCTGTCGCCGGTCATCGATGAAAATTCTTTGTACGTGACATTCGCGGTGCCGCCGCGTATCGGACTCACATACTTCCGTTTCGTATGATCCACGCGCGCCCTTGCTGCTTCCTTCAGTCTGCTGTAAAAGAGAGCAAGCGACGCACAGAATTCCATCAGTCCGCCGCTCTCCCCCCCGGGCAATGGTGCGGTCTTGCGCAGAATCACATGCGAACCGGGCACGCCCTGAGCGTGGAACCATATATCGTCAGGATCTGCAAGCCTGAATGTCACATATCTGTTGCCTTTTGCAGAGAGTCCTGCAAAAACGATAGCGCCGTCAAAATCAAAGCGAAGGTGCGGAGGCAGCGCAGTCTCTTTGCCGCTGCTTTTCTTTTTTTGCGCTTTCCTGGCTAAGCCAAGCTCTTCTTCTATCATTGAAAGGCTTCTGCTGTCGGTAACGGAATGCACGGCTTCGAGCGTTTCGGCAAATCCGGCAAGCTCCTCTTCGACAGAGGGCATAAGAGACGCTGCACGTTCAGCCGACGCCCTGATCTTTTTGTATCTGGCAAAATAGATCTCAGCGCTCTTCTGAGGTGATACGCCCTTTATAAGCGGCACCTCAACGGAATATGTATTTCCGTCTTCACCGTAACCGCTGAGCAGCGCTTTATCCGCGCCCGGCTTTATGCGCCAGAGATTTGCTGTTATCAGCTCCCCGTACTGCCGGAAGCGCCCGTCGCGGCTTTCCTCTATCAGCGCCCTGATATCCGACAGCTGACGTTCCCTGCGCGTTATCTCCCTGCCGATAAGAGCGGAGGCTCTCTTCTTACGCGCTTCAAGATCAGCATCGCGCATAGGTTCAAGAACCGCCGCAAAGCCGCTGCCCTTCCCAAGAGGCACGCTCTGCGGAAGGAGCTCGGGAAAGACCGTGATATAATTGCCGAGCTTTTGAGGGATGAAGCTTTCAATCCCGCTTTTTTCGCTGTAAAAAGCACCCATTGCGCGCAGGCAGATGCCAGGCGGCATAACAGAAGCCGCTTTAAGCAGCTTTCTGCCGAAGCCTGCGATATTAAGCATTTCTGAAGGCTCCGGCTTTTCCAGCCATTCCTCGAGGCTTACGCCTCCGAAAAGAGGCGGCATGCTGTAGACAAGGCCGGGCAGCACAGTGCGGAAAGAATTGTCGGCCGGATGTATATGCTTTGCGGTCTCGATTATCACATCTGCTTCGTCGGTAAGCAGCAGATTGGAAAAACGCTCCATCGGCTCGAAAATTATATGGCTTACGACGGAAAAGCCGGCCCCAACGGTCTTTCGGAAAGAAAGCTTCAGGATGCGGTCGCGTCTCAGCTGTTCCGCTGAAAAAAGCACAGAGCCGGTGATATGGCTCCGCAGCGCGTTCACGATCTGAGGCGTCTGCGCTGCGGCCGAAAGAAGCACTTTGCGTTCCTTCTGCGATATCGCCGCGGCGCCGCATCTTACGGAATCCCATGACAGCAGCAGCTCATCCTGCCCGAACGAGATAACGACCGCGTTATTGCCGCCGTCCACCCTCTGCACGCGCTTTCCGCAGAAGGCCGAAGCGATCTCTTTTTTCCAGTACCATACAAGTTCGGGGCCAAAAGACAATTTATTCTCACCGCCTAATATCGGGCGTACGGAAGAGCAGCCGCGCTTCCCGGGTCCTGCGTAATGCCGCATCTTTTCCCTGTATCCGGAAGAGCGCGCGAAATTGCCGCCGGACAGATAACGTAAAAAAAAATTATGACCTCTGCCTTTAAGTTATCCTTAAGTGACAGAGGCCTTATGAACTCTTGGTGGAGCTGAGGCGATTTGAACGCCCGACCCCTTCCGTGCGAGGGAAGTGCTCTCCCGCTGAGCTACAGCCCCATCAAAAACTGCGGGAAAAAAATGGAGCGGAAAACGGGACTCGAACCCGCGACCTACGGCTTGGAAGGCCATCGCTCTACCAGCTGAGCTATTTCCGCCCGCAACGGCAGATATAATACCATCGAGGTATGAATGTGTCAAGAAAAACAACACGGTCGGTACGGCGGGGTCACACAGGTTACTCAATGCGGAGCTGATGCGGTAAAAAGCGGGATATCAGCATATAACTGACATCCCGCTGTTTATATCTAAAGTGGAGCCAGCGTCCAGATTCGAACTGGAGACCTGCGCATTACGAGTGCGCTGCTCTACCGGCTGAGCTACGCTGGCCTCTTTATGGAGCGGACAACGGGATTCGAACCCGCGACCCTTAGCTTGGGAAGCTAATGCTCTACCAGCTGAGCTATATCCGCTTAATCAACGTGCGCTATATTATCATACTTTCCTGAAATATTCCAGTAATTATTTTTCAAAGCAGTCAGCAAAGCGGCCAAAGCCGGAGCCGGCATGTAAATACGGGCTCAAAAAGCCCTGCCCTGTCAGGCGTGAACGATCATTACCGGTCAAGGAGATGCTGCTCTGCGATCTGTGCGGCCCTCCGGCAGACGCGCACGCAGGGGCGGCTGCAATAGTACTCTTCGGTCCTGACCGCCGGCTCCTCCAGATCCTCTCCCTTTTTCAGGCCGAGAAGTTCACGGCAGATCAGTGTGCCTTCCGTTTCTTCAAAGGCATGGCACATTCCCCGTATCTTTTCGTACAGCGCCTTTTTCCCTTCGGCATCGGCGGGATCGCAGTACCCGCTCAGGTACCCTGCCAGCATCGTCATGCCGCATACGGCGCCGCAGACCTCCCGCATTTTACCGAAACCCGCGCCAAAGGGGCTGGCAAGTTTCGCCGCCTGTCCGGTCGTCATGCCCAGGATATCAGCAAAGGCAGCGAATACCGACTGGCTGCAGTTATAGCCCAGTCTGAAAAGCCGTTCCGCTTCGTCGGCCCTGCCGATGTTTTTCCCGCAATTATCCTTAAGTGTTTTTTCCATGTTTTCAGCTGACACAGTATTTTCTTTCACGTTTTACTTCCTCCGTTTCCCGAGGCCCTGCCGCTGCCGGCCACATAAAAAATGCGAGGAAACGACCGGATACCGGCTATTTCTTCGCATTTTTTGGCAAAAAGTTTAGAACGGCAACCCAATCAAATCAACGTTCTAAAATGGCGGAGAAGGTGGGATTTGAACCCACGTAACGGCTCATCACCGCTAAGACGATTTCGAGTCGCCCGCCTTCGACCACTCGGCCACCCCTCCGCACAAGGCGAACTCAGATATTATACACGATTTGCAAAACTTTTCAATCCGGATACCTTACGTCCGGACAGCCCCGGCGCAGCAGAGTTATTTTTGCATAAAAAGCTGCCCCCTGTTTCCTTTCCAAAGGACAGGGGACAGCTTCATACAGGCTGCCTGTGCAGATCAGTTGGTCTTCAGCGCGTTGATGACATCCTGAGTGAGATCTATGCCTCCGTAATATACAAGCAATTTGTTCAGGACCAGTGTAACGCCCTTCTGTTTTGCCACCTTGGAAACAGTATCGCTGACTTCTTTGAGAACGGGATTCATAAGCTTTGCCTCTTCCTCCCGCATCTCTGTCTGAAGTTTTTCGATTATGTTACGCTTTTTTACCTCGTCCGTTTCTTTGTCAAATTCGGCTTTTGCGGCGCTTGATTTTCTCTTGTCCAGCTCTTCAAGCTGTTTCTGCGCCTGCTGGAACTTGGAGAACTGACGCAGAACGAGCATATCGTCGACATATCCTATCGTGTCTTCATCCGCGTAAGCAACGCTCCCCAGCGCAATAAGCGCAAGCACGGCAAGCAAAAGCACAGCTGTTTTTCTCATTTTGACTCCCCCAGACTTACCGCATACGTTGCCATATGCGTTTTATATATACAGATAGTGATTCTATAACTACTTGTGTCTCTTGTCCATACCGCGGCAAAGATTCGCAGTACCATCATGAAGTTTTTTTCTCCGGATACTGTATCTGCTGAAGCAGACAGGAAGCCATGGCAGCCTTTATCACATTTAAGGCACAGTATCCGTTAAAGTGCTGAAGAACAGGGACATCAGATCTGACACAGGCTTTTTTTCATCATCGCAAGCGCCGCATCCGGCTCTCTTTCCGCCAGAAGCCCGGCCGCGTACAGCACATAACTTTTGTCAAGGAAAAAATCAGCGCGGCCGGGAAGCAGGATATCTTTTT
>JAEEYY010000027.1 GCA_016288355.1 Synergistes sp. | reverse complement strand
ATTATGCTCAGCCTGACGTCCTTAAATATATTCGTCGCGTCAAGGCGGCCTCCCATACCGGTCTCAAATACCGCTATCTCCGGTCTTTCTTCTGAAACGATCATAACTGCGGCCGCCGTCGTAAGCTCAAAATATGTCGGCAGATCCCCGTTTTTAAAATATTCCGTGCCGCTTATTATTTTTTCTATTTTGTCGATCGCATTCTGCCATTTGGAGGCCGTGACCCTTTGCCCGTTATAAAGAAGTCTTTCAGAAAAATCCACAAGGTGCGGGCTCGTATAGAGAGAAGCGCTGCATCCGGAAGAAAGCAATATCGAATATAAAGATGCTGCAACAGAGCCCTTTCCGTTAGTTCCCGCAATATGCACGACAGGGATCCCGCGCTGCGGCATCCCTGCTTCGTAAAGGAGTCTGGCAAGACGGGCAAGCCCTGGACGGATGCCTGGGCTTGCCATATCCTGCAGTTTTCTTTCTATTTCAGCAAATGCTTCTTTTTCGTTCATATAATATTTCAGTTTGCCAGGCTGCTTAAGTTCTCTTTCATTCTGCGCGCTTTGGTCTCGTTATCGGCAAGGGTATTCTTCTCCTTCTCGATAACATCCTCGGGGGCGCGTTCGATGAAGTTCTTATTGGCAAGCTTTGCTTTGCTCTTCTCAATATCCTTTTCAAGCTTTGCGATATCGCTCTTAAGACGCTGCACCTCTTTATCAACGTCAAGCAGATCGCCGACAGGCAGGTAGATCTGCACGCCGTCCAAAACAGAGGTAAGGCTCTTATCCGGCTTTTCCCGGCTGCCTTCTGTAAAGGTGATCTTTTTGACCTTGGTCATAAGCGCGGTCTGCTCTTCGGCTGTGCGAAGCAGCTCAAGCTTATCGCTGTCATGCACGTTCACCGTAACTCCGCCTATTACCTGCTGCGGAGCTATGCGTGCTTCAGCGCGCAGATTCCTTATCGAACGCACGACATCCTGCACGAACGCCATATCCGCAATGATCTTTTCGTCTACAGCGTCAACGCGCGGTTTGGGCCAGCCGCAGCGTTCGATAAGCTCTCCGCCGAACGGGAAGGCATGCCAAAGCTCTTCGGTGACGAACGGGATTATCGGGTGCAGCAGCTTCAGCACGTCTTCAAATACGGCAAGCAGCACGGCCTGAGTCGTCCTGCGGCGCGCTTCTCCCTCATCTCCGCGCAGCGCAGGCTTTGAGAGCTCCAGATACCAGTCGCAAAGTTCCCCCCATGTAAAGTCGTACATAAGGCGAGCCGCCTCACCGAAGAAATATCCGTCAAGCAGACGCGTCATCTCAGCCGATATCTGAGAGATCCTGTTAAGGATCCACCTGTCCTGAAGCTTAAGCTCCTTTTCATCGACCGCCGGAAGCTCTTCCTGTGAGTCGATATTCATAAGAGCAAAGCGGCTGGCGTTCCAGAGCTTGTTCATAAAGAGACGGTAAGTGGATATGCGCTCTGTCGAAAGGAAGATATCACGTCCCTGTACAGTGAGCGCCGCGAGAGTAAGGCGCAGCGCGTCAGCACCGTAATCCTTGACTATCGTCAGAGGATCTATCACGTTTCCGCGGGACTTGCTCATTTTCTGTCCTTTTTCATCGCGCACGAGGGCATGGATATAGACGTCGTTGAAGGGAACTTCCCCCTTCATACCCTCAAGCCCGAACATTATCATGCGTGCGACCCAGAAGAATATGATATCAAAACCGGTCACGAGAACTGATGTCGGATAGAATTTTTTCAAAGTCTCCGTATCTTCCGGCCATCCCATAGTGGAGAACGGCCACAGTCCGCTCGAGAACCAGGTATCAAGCACATCTTCGTCCTGACGCAGATTTTTGCTGCCGCACTTCGGGCAGACGGCAGGCGCTTCTTCCGCGACAGTCACCTCGCCGCAGTCATCGCAGTACCATGCCGGTATGCGGTGTCCCCACCAGAGCTGGCGTGAGATGCACCAGTCGCGGATATTTTCCATCCACTGATAGTAAACGTTCGTCCACTGCTCCGGCACGAATCTGATCTTGCCCGCCTTGACCGCCGCGACGCCTGCGTCGGCAAGGGGACGCGTTTTGACGAACCACTGTTTGGAAAGGTAGGGTTCGATTATCGTGTGGCACCTGTAGCAGTGTCCTACAGAATGCTTCAGGTCCGTAACTGAAAGCAGGACTCCTTCTTTTTTAAGATCCTCGGCTATCGCTTCACGTGCTTCAAATCTGTCCATGCCCTGATACTTGCCGGCATTTTCATTCATTAATCCGCAGCCGTCTATGACCTGAATCTGTTCAAGGTTATGACGCTGACCGACAAGGAAGTCGTTCGGGTCATGCGCAGGCGTTATCTTGACACAGCCGGTGCCGAATTCCGGGTCGACCATATTGTCTTCTATAACAGGGATCACGCGCCCGACAAGCGGGACTATGACTTTCCTGCCTATCAGGCTGCGGTTCTTTTCATCACGCGGGTGCACTGCGATCGCGGTATCGCCGAGGATCGTTTCGGGGCGCGTCGTCATTACTATAACAGAGCCCTCGCCGCCGTCGGCATATTTGTAGGCTACTTCGTAGAATTTGCCGTCCTCTTCCTCATGCTCCACTTCAAGATCTGAAAGCGCCGTCTGGCAGCGCGGGCACCAGTTGATAAGGTATTTGCCGCGGTATATGAGCCCCTTCTTGTGGAGATCGACAAATATCTTGCGCACGGCGCGCGAGAGGCCTTCGTCCATCGTAAAGCGCTCTCTGTCCCAGTCGCAGGATGCGCCTAACTTTTTGAGCTGATTTATGATCGTACTGCCGTATTTCTCTTTCCATTCCCATACTCTGCGGACAAACTCTTCGCGTCCCAGATCATGGCGTGAGATGCCCTCCTTGGCAAGGGAACGTTCGACGACATTCTGCGTAGCGATGCCGGCATGGTCTGTCCCCGGCAGCCAAAGGACTTCATATCCCTGCATTCTTTTCGTTCTGCAGAGAATGTCCTGCAGCGTGTTGTCAAGAGCATGGCCGACATGCAGCGAACCCGTCACGTTCGGCGGAGGGATAACAATGGAGAACTGCGGCTTTGCAGATGTCTCGTCTGCTTTGAATAACCCGTTTTTGACCCATTCCGCATACCACTTGTCTTCGATAGGCAGAGGATCGTAGCCCTTGCTCAACTGTGTCTTCTCAGGATCCATAAATATTTCCTCCTCAATGGACCTGCCTGGTGGCCCGGCCCTTCTATTCCCGCTCCCGGCAGTGCGGCCGTCCCGACATACCGGTCACGGGTAAACTTAGACCTGATTCGCTTCCGCTTCGTCAAGCCTTATCATTTCCTGCATTACCCGGATTATCCCGTCCCTCAGCTTCTGCATTGAAGCATCATTGACTCCGCAGGTCATAAACGGAGGCAGAACGGAATCTATTCCTGCCCGGACATGCGCATTGTACTGTGCTTTGCGCTTCCCCGGAGATATTTTATCTGTTTTTGTGAAGACGACAAGACGCGGCATCCCCATCTGATCAAGCCATTCCGTAAGCTCGGCGTCATTTGCAAGAGGGCCGTGTCTGAAGTCTACAAGATGCACGGCAAAGGAGATCTTTGTCCGCATCGCAAAATAATCATTTATAAGCTTCCACCAGCCGCGCCGTTCGTCGGCGCCACGGGCGGCATAACCATAACCCGGCAGATCGACGAGGTAAAAATCGGCCGAGCCTGCCTTTACGCTGTAGAAATTTATGCTGCGGGTCTTCCCCGGTTTGGAACTGACCTTGGCTATCTTTCTTTCAAGAAGCGCATTTATCAGAGTAGACTTCCCCACATTTGAGCGGCCGAGAAAAACTATTTCAGGAACCGATTCCGGCGGAAGCTGTCCTTTATTGAATGCGGTGCAGAAAAGTTCGGATCTCCAGGCAGCCATTTTATTCACCGAGCGCCAGCGCAAAGACCTCGGAGATATCGGAGACAAAGTGCAGCTGCATTCCCTCCGGCACCCATCCGCTGAGTTCAGATATGTCAGCCCTGTTGGTCTCGGGCAGTATTATATCTTTGATACCATGGCGTTTTGCTGCCAGAATCTTTTCCCTGACGCCTCCGATAGGCAGGACTTTGCCGTGAAGCGTCATCTCGCCTGTCATAGCGTATTTAGTGAGCACTTTTCTTCCGCTCAGCGCGGATACCAGAGAAAGCGCAAGTGTAATGCCGGCGGAAGGCCCGTCTTTGGGGACGGCGCCTGCCGGGACGTGTATATGGATATCCTTTTTGTTCCATTCAAAATCCGACAGCGAGTAATCCGCGGCATGCGACCTGAGATATGCAAGGGCGTTAGCAGCCGACTCCTGCATTATATCTCCGAGATTACCGGTATATGTGACCTTGCCGCTGCCATCCATAGCCGCTGATTCGATAAGCAGCACGTCTCCGCCGGCCTCGGTCCAGGCAAGCCCGACAGCGGTGCCTGCTGCATCGCCCTTCGGGATGTCCGTGCCGTGAAGCTTCGGCGCTCCCAATATATCCTTCAGCCTGCTTTTAGTTATCGGCCTGATCTCTT
>JAEEYY010000244.1 GCA_016288355.1 Synergistes sp. | reverse complement strand
TCTGCGTCGGCGACGTCTATCTTGCGTCGAGCCTGCTGTGGGGTAAGGGAATGAAGCCGCTGCTTGTCGCGACGGCAAAGACGGTACATCTTTCCGGCCACATGCGCATAGAAAAATGGCTGATGCGCAGGCGCTGCGTGCTGGTCTTCACGCGCGACGAGGAGACAGCGAAGGAGCTCGCGTCCGACGGGGTGCCCGCGGTTTTTTACGGCAACCCGGTGATGGACCTGCTCGACGAGGCAAGGATGCCTGCTTTCGCATGGGACGAAACGGGCGCCAAGGTGCTGCTCCTGCCCGGAAGCCGGCCGCGCGCGTATGAGGATATCAAGCTGATCCTTGATACTGCGGAGGTGCTTTCCGAAAAGATCAGGTGCAGCTTCGTCATGGTGCCGGCGCCTACGATAGAAGTGAAGAAACTGGCGGAAAATCTTGAAGGATGGACACTTGCCGAAGATGAGAGCCGGCTGTCTAAAAATGATATAAAGATCAATATCTGCCGGGAGCCGCTTGCGGCCGCCGCCTACGGAGCGGAACTGCTGATAGGTCTGGGCGGCACCGCGAACCAGCTTTGCGCCGGACTCGGCATCCCGGTCGTTTCGATAATAGAGCGCGGCAAGCTGCGTCAGAAAAAACTGCTCAGGGAAGCGGAGATACTTGTGCCTGCGACGGCGGAGGATCTTTCAGAAGCGGCGCTTAAGATCCTTTCCGACAGCAGCCTGCGCCGTTTTATGCAGGAGGCCGGCATAAGAAATCTGGGGCGCACCGGTGCGCTGGAAAAGGTTACGGAGTACTGCGCCGGCAGCCTGGGCTGGGAAACGCGCTGCCGCGTTTATGAAAAATACAGTAGATATCTTGCTGCATCCTGCGACAGAAAGGAAGGTACAGCATAATGGACGTCAAAAAAGTAAAAGTACGCGATATCACGGTCGGAGGCGATAAACTTACTGTCGTTGCCGGACCCTGTGTTCTCGATACTTATGAGGAAGCGCTCTTTATCGCACGCGAGATGAAGAAGTGCTGTGCGGAATTCGGCTTTAACTATATTTTCAAGGCTTCTTTCGACAAAGCGAACCGGACGTCGATAAGCAGTTACCGCGGCCCGGGGCTGGAAAAGGGGCTTGAGTGGTTATCCGCGGTCGCAAAGGAAGCGGACGTGCCGGCGGTGACGGATATACATGAGCCTTATCAGGCGGAGATCGCGGCAAAGCATGTCGACCTGCTGCAGATACCGGCGTTTCTCTGCCGCCAGACAGATCTGCTTGCCGCCGCAAGCCGCACCGGGCTGCCGCTCAATATAAAGAAAGCTCAGTTTATGGCGCCCGAGGATATGGCCTCCGTCGTCGGCAAATGCAGCGAAAGCGGCTGCAGCGAAGTGATACTCTGCGAAAGAGGAACGTCGTTCGGATATCACGAACTGTCGGTCGATTTCCGTTCGCTGCCGGTGATGCGGGCTCTCGGCTGCCCGGTGATGTTCGACGCGACGCACAGCGTGCAGAAACCGGGCGGCAAGGGGACTTGCAGCGGCGGAAACCGCGCCTTTGCCCTGCCGCTGATGCGGGCGGCCGCGGCTATAGGCGTCGACGCGCTGTTCATGGAAGTGCATCCGCGCCCCGACGAAGCAAAGTGCGACGGCCCGAATTCGCTTTGCCTGTCGGACATGCGCGGCATTCTGCGTCAGGTGTATGAAATAGATAATATCGTCCGCGAAAGAATCGGATTTGCGGCAATCGAGGCCTGAGTGAGGTGCGGGATATGAATCTGCCTTATGAAAGAGAAGAAAAAAACTATAGCGTTGAAGAGCTGATAGCGGCGGGAAAAGCGATATTGAGCCGCGAGGCCGAAGCGCTCACCGCGGCGACCGAAAGATTGGGAGAAGAGATGGCGGCCGCGGCGCATCTGGTGAGCCGCTGCCGCGGGCGCGTAGTCGTTTCCGGTCTCGGTAAATCGGGACATGTGGGGCGCAAGACCGCCGCGACATTCGCATCTCTCGGCGTGCCCGCCTTTTTCCTGCACGCGACTGAGGGCGCGCACGGGGACCTCGGGATGGTGTGCCGCGAGGACGTCGGCTTTTTCATCAGCAACAGCGGCGAAACGCAGGAACTGATCGCGCTTATCCCCTACTTTAAGCGTCTCGGGGCTCCTATCATAGCGGTCACCGGCAATATGGACTCCGCGCTTGCGCGCGAGGCGGATATCGTCCTTAACTGCCATGTGGAGTGCGAAGCCGACCCGCTGAAGCTTGCGCCAACCAGCAGCACGACGCTGCAGATGGCGCTCGGCGACGCGGTGGCGGGAATGGCCACGCTGCTGCTGGGTCTGCAGAAGGAAGATTTTGCTCTCTTCCATCCGGGCGGAGCTTTAGGCAAACGGCTTCTGCTGCGCGTGTCGGACCTTATGGGCAGCGGCGACAGGATGCCTGTTACGAACCAGAAGGCAAGGATACGCGACGCTATATTCGATATAACGAGCAAAGGCTACGGAGCAACGGCGGTAGTGGACGACGAGGGGCTGCTCGTAGGAGTATTTACCGACGGTGACTTAAGACGCTTTATAGAGAAGAAGGGACTTGAAGGGCTTGAACTGCCGGTGTCGGAGGCGATGACGACGCATCCGCGCGTGATAGCCCCGGACCGCCTTGCGGCTGAGGCCGTGCGGATAGTCGAACAGTGGGAAGTCTCCGCGCTGATCGTGGTCCAGGACGGCAAACCGATAGGCATGGTGCATATCCACGAAATACTCAAAGCGGGGGTGGCGTAGCTGTATTTTCTGCGCGCGCTTTACGGCCTTCTGACGAACGTCTTCTTTGAGTTCTCGCAAAAGTCTCTGAAGGCCAAATACAGCGAGGGCAACGACGAAAGACAGGGGATGATCCCGCAGCAGAAGATCTCCCTGCTTAACGGCGAGCGCCCTTTGTGGATCCACGCTGTATCGGTCGGAGAGGTGCAGGCCGCGGTCCCCTTTATAAAAGCGGCGCGCGACGACGGCTTTGCCGGCAGGATAGTGCTTTCGACAACGACGCAGACGGGGCGCGCAATGGCGGAGAGGCTTGCCTCCGGGCTGTACGACTTTCATATCTACTACCCCTGGGACAAGATGAAATTCGTGAAGCGCGCGCTTGATTCGCTGGACCCGGCCGCGTTTGCGGCGGCGGAAACAGAGCTCTGGCCCAATATGCTTTATGAATGCAAAAGGCGCGGCATCCCGGCGTTCCTTGTGAACGGGCGCATATCGGACAGGACCTGGAGCCGTATAAGCGGCGGATTTTTTAAATATGCGGCAGCCGGCGCTTTTTCGCTCTTCGAACGCATATTCCTGCGGGATGAAGAGGACGCGCGCAGACTGTCGTCGATCGGGGTAAGCGCCGATAAAATGTACGTTACGGGCGACGCCAAGGTGGACGCGCTGCTTGCGAGGAAAAATATCGCCGCGCGCGACGAGTGGCTTGACAAGCTGGGGCGGGACCGTCCGATATATATAGCCGGCAGCACGCATACCGGCGAGGATGAAAAGGTGCTTTACGCATTTGAACAGCTGCGCGCGGCAGAGCCTGACGCGCGGCTCATCATTGCCCCGCGCCACCCGGAAAGAGCCGACAACGTCTGTAAACTTATTCCGGATAAGTATATCTTTTCAAAATTATCATCGCCTATATCCCCGGAGTGGGATATACTTGTTGTAGACAGAATCGGCTGTCTTTTCGACCTGTACGGCACGGCGCGCTCCGCGTTCGTCGGAGGCAGCTTCACCGACAACGGCGGACAGAATATACTTGAGCCCTTCTCATGGGGAGTCCCGCTGCAGTACGGTCCTCATATGGAAGACTTTGCCCGGGCTTCCCGCGCATTTATCGCGATGGGCGCGGCGGACCAGGTCTCTGACGAAAAAGAGCTGGCGGACGCCTGGATACGCGTGGCGGGGTCGAAAGACAGCGGCAAGTGGCAGGAGCTCAGCCGTGAATATTTTGAAAGATCGCGCGGCGCCTCTATGCGCGCGTGGAAAATAATAAAAAAATCCATCGTATCGGGGGAAGATCAATGACGGCAAGAATCAACCGTGAGCTGATCGAAAAATTCCGCAGCGAGCTGGACGAACGCTCACAGCAGACGCTTGCCGCTGCCGCGGATGCGGTCATAGCGGCAAAAAAACGCGGCGGTAAGATCGCAGTTGTAACGGGAAGCGGCCCGAACCTGCACGAAGGCGTTACGACGCTGATAGCTGAACTGATCGAAAAAGGCATAGTCGACGGCGTTACGACGAGTTCCGCGGTAATTAACCACGAGATGGGCGGCGCGCTTGACCGCGTGAAGATGTGCGGGGCCGCGCAGCTCGGGCTTGACGAACGCTTCATGCCGCGCGGCAATGTCTTTGAATTCACCGATATGACCGACGCGGAGCTGGACGACCTCGCGGAGGAGATGCTTCTTGACCGTGCGCTGCTTGCGAAGCGGCATGAAGCGGAGGGGCATTTTGTGATCAAAGCCGCCGCCAATATGGCCTATCCGATGGGGCTGCGTACGGAAAAGCTGGCTGAAGAGATACTTTCGATATGCCGTCAGACCGGGCTGCCTTTTGAAGCGGTGGCCGGCTGGGGGTGCGACCGCCGTACGATGCTCGGCGCAGGCTCGGCAAAAGGGGTCCCGGTGCTGGTGACTATTCCGCAGCTTGTGGGAGGCGGCCATGTAGGCATGGCGGTCGGCGACAGCATCCCGATAGCGGAACGCTCACGCCGCCTCTCTGCTATGCTCGGGGCCTCCGACGTGATAATCGAGTCCGCTGTGGCGCTGACTCAGGAGATACATGACGGACCCTTTGAGACATATACCGGGCACGGCATATGGTCATGGTGGCAGGGGCAGCCGGTATACAGCCTCAGGGATAAGACGCTGATACGCTTTGACCTCGACGAGAATCTGCGCCGCGCACAGGATCTTCAGAAGCAGAGCGCGATGATACAGGAAGCGATAAACAAGGGGCTGCCGAAGACGAAGATATCAAAGATCCCCTTCCGCATGGAGATGTCGGCGTTCGCGCGCCATGAGGGCAGCCTGCCGGTGATCGGGGATATCGGCATGATATGGCCTGTCTTTGCGCTTACGATCGCCGAAGCTCTCGGCATAGAGCTTGATTTTATGAGCTACAAGCAGGAGACGGACGACGGGCGCGCGATGCGCGAGTGGATAGTGAAAAACGTGCGTCCTCTGGACCGGGCAAAGATGCTTGCAGCTTTCCGTAAATGGCAGGAGGCGCGCAGATGAGCGGTAATAAAATACTTGGAGTGATACCGGCACGCTATCAGTCTTCACGGCTGCCCGGCAAACCTCTGCTTGAGATAGGCGGGCGGACGATGCTCGAGCATGTCTACCGGCGCTCCGTAGCTTCGGGGGTCTTCTTCCGCGTCGTGATCGCTACGGATGACAGCAGGATATATGACGCTGCTGAAGGATTTGGCGCGGACGTGCTGATGACTCGTCCGGATCACCCGGACGGTTCCAGCCGCGTGGCGGAGATAGCGGCAAAGGTGGACGCCGACTATGTGATAAACATACAGGGGGACGAGCCTCTTATCGACCCGCGCATGCTGCGCGAGCTCGCGGACGGCATTTTGAACGACGAGAACGCCGTTGCCGCTACCGTCTGCGTTCCCATCAAAAAAGAAGAGGACTTCATGAACCCGAACATAGTAAAGGTCGTAAGGGCCCGCAACGGGCATGCTCTTTACTTCAGCCGTTCACCGATACCCTACCGCCGCTGTGACACGGACTGTCCGATCTGGGAACATCTCGGCATATACGCATTCACGAAAGAGTTTCTGCTTAAGTTCGTATCGCTGCCGCCGACGCCGCTGATGGAGGCCGAGTGCCTGGAGCAGCTGCGCATACTTGAGCACGGCTATACGATGACGGTGATCCCGACAAGATACCCGTCGGAAGGGCCTAACGTCAATACGCCGGAAGATCTTGAAGAGGTACGGCGCATATACGAGCGCAGGAAAAACGGAGTTAAATGAGCGCGGGCGACGCACTGAAGGTCATAGTGATATTGAGCGACGGCATACGCGGACACATAAACCAGAGCCGCGGGATCGCATACTGGCTGTCGCGTCTTACCGGTGCGGAGATACTTGAGAGCGACGTGCCGCAGCTTACCGGAGCGGCGAGAGCCCGCGCGAGGGCCGGAAGCCGCGTGCTTGTGGGCGGCACAAGGCGCGATGCGCGCGACTGGCTGGCCGCGGCGGACGGAGACGCTCTTATACGCCGCGTCGGCAACTGGTTTGCAGAGCGGAACGTTCAGGAGGGCTCCGGAAGCGTGCTGATAATATCCGCCGGCAGCACAGCGGCTCCCTACAATATCGCACTCGGCTATATCTGGCGCTGTGCCTGCGCCACGGTCATGACGCCCGGCGTGATAGGCACCGATCCCTTTGATTACGCGATAGTTCCGGAGCATGACTGCCCCGACAGAAAGCCCAACATATTTGTGACGCTCGGTTCCCCGAACTATGTTATAAAGGAGAGGCTTAAAAAAGAAGCGCAGGCGCTGCTCTCGGAATGCCCATCCTCCGCCAGGGAGAAATGGTCGGTACTGGTGGGCGGAGACGACGCCAACTACTCCGTGACTCCGCAGTGGCTTAAAAAACGCCTCGGACAGATACTGAACATAGCGCATCACGCGGGAGCGGACGTCTTTATCACGACGTCGCGCCGCACGAGCCCGGCAGCCGAAAAAACGGTAAAGACGCTTGCGCAGCATTCAAACGCGGTGAAGTATCTGCTGATAGCCTCTGAGGATGAGTTCAATCCGATACCTGCGATGCTCGGCTTCTCCACGGAAGTCTTCTGCACCGAGGATTCGGTCAATATGGTATCGGAGACGATAACTGGCGGACACCGCGCGGTGCTGCTGCGCGTCGACCACAAGGGCGGAATGAAGGGCCTGCTGCAGAGAGCGACGGCCGCGCTTGTGAGCGCCGGGGCTTTGCCGATATCCGCGCTGTGGGGCATCCCTAAGTTCGATCTTGTTTTCGATCATTTTGCCAGAAACGGCTCGCTGCTCGAATTCGGCGACTGGATGCGGCTGCGCCGTGAATGGGGGGACGCCCCGGCGGAAGAGAATGCCGCAGAGGAATTTAACGAGGCGAAACGCGCGGCAAAATGGATATATGATAACTGGAAATAAAGCAAAAAATAAAAAAACTATAATAAAAAATTGTGTTATAATGCGCGCGGCAGCGATTATCGAAACAAGCCGAGGAAGCATAAAGCGGATAAGAATAAAAAAATAAATAAGAGCAGGGGGATGTTGATTTGAAAAAATTGATCTTACTGGCGGCTGCAGCCGCACTGATCGGATCGGCTCCGGCTTTTGCGGCAGACGCCGCGGCTCAGGCAGGACAGCAGAACACGGAAGACGCCTCTGCCAGGCTGCTTGCGCAGGTGCAGACTTTCAAAAAAGCCAATACCGGCGTCTCCGAAGACGCTGCGCCTGCAGAGCAGAAGCAGGCTCCGGCGACCGCAGCGGAAAACAAGGCCCCCGAGACTAAGGCGGCACAGGCTCCCGCGGCGGCAGCAGCGCCCGCTGCTCAGACGGCGCCTGCAGCTCAGGCAGCGCCGGCAGCGCAGCAGAAGAGCCAAAGCGCCTCGATCATGGACCAGATAGTCAGGGAAGAGGCTGCGAAAGCCGCAAAAGAAGAGCAGGCGGCGCCGAATAACAGAGGCGTGGTAAACGTGCCTGCGGAAGAGAAGAAAGAAGCGGAAGTAAAGCAGGAGCAGCAGGCTCCGGCTCCGGCCAAACCGGCTGAAGAAAAGAAAGAGACTGTTCAGATACCCGCCCAGAAGCAGGAGCCCGCAAAGACGGAAACTCCTGCCGCGGCGCCCGCGCCCGCAGTAACAGTGCCGGCGCCTGCGCCCGCACCGGCTGCAGCTGTTTCAGCGACAGAAGAGATACCGGCGGGACGCCCTCTCAACCCCTCCCCGATGAAGGAAGGCGACGCTGAGACCAAAGACAGTATACTGGTCTCCCCCGCATGGCTCAAAGCCAACCGCGGAAGCGTGATCCTTGTCGACGCGCGCCCCGACAGTCTCTATGCGAACGGACACATACCGGGCGCGGTCAACGCCCCGTGGACCTATTTCGCGAATGTCAATACCAAGCAGGGCAGCGAAAAGTGGGGTACGATATGGCCTGCCGATACGATGGCAAAGCGCCTGGGAGCGCTTGGGATCGACGGTAAGAAAATGGTCGTGACCTACTGCGACGCGGGCGGCTGGGGACAGAGCGGCTGGACGCTGTGGATACTCCGCCAGGCTGGCATAAAGAACGCCAAGATGCTCGACGGCGGCATAGCCGCATGGAAGACGATCGGCGGCGAAATGACGAAAAACAAGCACGCGAACAAGACCGTCGGATACAATTTGAAGCAGTATGTCCCCAACTATGTCGTCACCACGGAATGGATAAACAACAACCTCGGCAAGCCGGGACTCGTGCTTCTTGACGTGCGCACTGACGTTGAATACCTCGGCAAGATCGCCCCGTTCCAGGAAAAACGCCGCGGACACCTTCCCGGCGCGATCAATATCCCGAGAGAAAGCTTCCTGAGAGAAAACCTGGAAGCCAAATATCCGGATGATATCAAAGCTCTTCTCCTTGCCAAAGGCATTACCCCGGACAATGAGATCGTTGTTTACGATACCGCCGGAGTGCGTTCTGCTTATGTCCTGATGCTTCTGCGCGCCGCGGGCTTCAGGAAGAGCCTGAACTACGACGCCGGCTTCCAGGCCTGGGCCGGAGATCCCGAACTTCCGATCGTAAAGCCGTAAGCGCTTTAAGAGCGAAGCTCCGAAAGCTTTGTAAAGTGAGATAAACAGCAGGCCGCCGTATGGCGGCCTGCTGTTTATCCGGGTCAAGCGATATCCGCGTATAATGCCTTTACGCAGGCGCATAAGATATAATAAAGACGCTGACAGCGCTGCTGTCTCAGACGGAATAAGCCGGCATGCGGGACCGCAGGCGCCGTATCGCGCGGCTTTTTCTGCCGCGGCAGTCACAGCAGCAACTATAAAGGAGGTCGCAGCGGTATGACTCTGCCATTTGACATAACGCCATTTTCTTCGGTGCATCCGAGGGAGATGCGCAGACTGATAAGAGAGAACGAGTGGGTATATCCGACGTCCGGGCTCTGCAGCTGCCACGTGCAGGCCAACATGATAGTGCTGCCGAAAGAGTGGGCCTATGATTTTCTCGTCTTCGCCCAGCGCAATCCGAAGCCCTGCCCGGTGCTTGATATAACAGAGCCGGGCGCATGGGAGGCGGCTGTGATAGCGCCGGGCTCCGACGTGCGCACCGATATCCCGAAATACCGCGTGTGGGTCGACGGAAAGCTGACGGACGAACCGCAGGACGTGAAAAAATACTGGAGGGACGACCTCGTCGCGTTCCTTCTGGGATGCTCTTTCAGCTTTGAAGGGGCGCTGCTTGAAGCAGGCATCCCAATCCGCCACATCGATATGAACAGCAATGTGCCGATGTATATAACCAATATCGAAAACAGGCCGGCGGGGCGCCTGAGCGGGCCGATGGTAGTAAGCATGAGGCCTGTCAGGCATGAGCAGGTCACGAAGGCAGTGCTCTCCACCGGGCGATTCCCTGCCGTGCACGGAGCGCCGGTGCATATAGGAGATCCCGCGGCGATAGGGATAAAGGATGTGAACAAACCTGATTTCGGCGACGCCGTGGAGATACGCGAAGGCGAAGTCCCGGTCTTCTGGGCATGCGGCGTAACGCCCCAGGCCGTACTGATGAAGAGCAGACCTCCGTTTGCGATCACCCACGCGCCGGGATATATGTTCATAGGCGATCCGAAAGACGTGGATTACGCCGTGTTCTGACGGTCCCGTGTTTTGAAGCGCCTGATAAAAAACGAAAAACCGGACATGCGGATCTGCTTTTGCGGTTCCGCATATTTTTTATATAAGCGTAAAAATAAAACGAATATTATTTATCTGTATATTTCGGAAAAATATTGATATTATCAAATCAAACGGCTATATTACAGTAGACAGTTCCGCGCAGCGGGTGTAAAGAAACAACCCGGGCAAAGCCTTTATATCGCTTTTTACAGCTGCGAACAGAAAACCTGAATACGAATTACCGGGAGGACTTTCAGCAATGACGGACGAAACGAAGAAAAAGCTTTCTCTGTTTGACCGTTTCCTTAACTGGATCGAACGCGTCGGCAACAAACTGCCGCATCCTATAGCGCTCTTTGCGATGTTTGCTGCGGGCACCGCGCTGCTCTCAGCTGTACTTGCGGCTTTAGGTGTATCCGCTACCGGCCAGCTCGTCAACCGTGCCACGATGGCCGTTGAGACCCAGACGGTCAGCATCGTAAGCCTTCTGAACAAGGCCGGCATCGTTTATATGCTCACATCCGCGGTAGACAACTTCACCGGCTTCGCTCCGCTCGGCGTCGTGCTCGTCGCGATGCTCGGCGTGGGCGCAGCCGAGACCAGCGGCTATATCCCCGCTATACTCAAACGCACAGTGGCGGTGACTCCGCGCCGCCTTATCACTCCGGTCGTCGTCTTCCTCGGCATCATGTCCAACATAGCGTCGGACGCCGGTTATGTAATTCTTATCCCGATAGGCGCGCTGATATTCATGGCCTACGACCGTCACCCGATCGCAGGGCTGGCCGCGGCCTTTGCCGGAGTCTCCGGAGGCTTTTCCGCCAACCTTCTGATCGGTTCCACAGACCCGCTGCTTTCCGGCATCTCCACTGAGGCCGTTCATATAATCAACGCGTCCCGGGATGTGGACCCCACCTGCAACTGGTACTTCATGATAGTTTCCACGTTCCTGCTGGTGATCGTGGGGACGATAGTCACGGATTATATAGTTGAACCGCGCCTGGGCAAATATGAAGGCAGAGCCGTCGATAATTCATTCATATCGGGCGATATCTCCGATAAAGAGCGCAAAGCTCTCAGGGCGGCAAACCTCTCGCTGCTTATCCTGGTCCTGCTGCTGATCGGCATATGCATCCCGTCAGGCTCCTTTATGCGGAATCCGCATACCGGGAGCCTTATAGATGAAGCGCCGCTGATGGAGAGCATCATACCGCTCATCATGATATTCTTTCTGGTCCCCGCAGCGGTATACGGCTATATCTCCGGCACATTCAAGAGCCACAGGGACGTCTGCGACGCGATGGGCAAAGCGATGTCCTCTATGGGAGCCTATATAGCGCTTGCTTTCGTGTCGGCCCAGTTCATCAGCTACTTCAGCTATACCCATCTCGGCACCGTTATCGCGCTGAAAGGCGCGGAGCTGATAAAGGCCTCCGGAATCGGCGGCGTCGTGCTTATGACGATCTTCATCATTTTCAGCGCATTTATCAACCTGTTCATCGGTTCGGCCTCCGCCAAATGGACGATACTCGCGCCTATATTCATACCGATGTTCATGCTGCTGGGCTACTCTCCCGAACTGACGCAGGTCGCTTACAGGATAGGCGACTCCTCCACGAACATCATCACGCCGCTTATGAGCTACTTCGCGATAATAATAGTGTTTGCGAAGGAATATGACGAAAATTCCGGCATAGGCACGCTGATATCGACGATGCTGCCATATTCGGTCTTCTTCCTGATCAGCTGGAGCCTGCTGCTCGTGGCATGGATGTATCTGGGGCTTCCGCTGGGGCCCGGCGCCGGCCTGTTTATTAAATAAGGCATAGAAGATGGAAATATCGATAAACAGAGACCGTCTTTTGAAAAACTTTCTCGAATACACGGCGATCGACAGCGAAAGCGGAAATGAAGCCGCCATGGCCTCCCGCGTCGCGGCAGATCTTGAGGCGCTCGGCTGCCCTGTGCGCACCGACGAAACAGGCAATGTTACCGCGCTCTTTGCCGGAGAAGCGCCTGCACTTATCATGTGCGCCCATATGGATACCGTCGCTCCCGGCCGCGGCGTCCGCCCGGTGATAACGGATGGCGTGATCCATACCGACGGAAGCACTGTCCTGGGCGGAGACGACAAATCGGGTATCGCCGCGATCGTAGAGGCAATAAGAACGGCGAAGGAAGCCGGACTTCCCCACCGCACGATAGAGGCCGTCTTTACCGTGCGTGAGGAAACAGGCATGACAGGCTCAAAAGCTCTCGACTATGAGAAGCTCTCCGCAAAGGAAGCGGTGGTTTTTGATTCAGGCGGGGACGCGGGAAAGATAATCACCGCGGCGCCCGGACAGACTAAGATCCGTGCAGAGATAAAGGGGGTCGCGGCGCATGCCGGGGTCGCTCCCGAAAAGGGGGTAAGCGCGATACAGGCGGGCGCCGCCGCGATATCGGCGATGAAGCTGCTTCGCATAGACGGGGAGACGACGGCCAACATCGGCACCTTTACCGCTGTCGGGGCCACAAATATCGTAAGCCCGTCGGCTTTTATAGAAGCCGAGGCCAGAAGCCGCGACAACGCGAAGCTCGAAGCCCAGACGAAACATATGACCGAATGCCTTGAAAATGCCTGCCGCCGCTTCGGCGCGGAGCTTGACTGCCGGGTGTCGGTCAGCTACAAAGGCTACGCACTGCCGGCGGACGATCCGCTTACTGCTGCGGTCGAACAGGCCTGCAGGAGGCTCGGTATCGTTCCTGTCACCGCGGCCTCCGGAGGCGGCAGCGACGCAAATGTCCTGAATGCCGCCGGGATAAAGGCCGTGGTCCTGGGGACCGGCATGGATAAGGTCCATACCACCTCCGAACGCATCACGGTGAAGAATCTGGAAGATACCGCACGTATCGCGCTGGAACTGATGACGCTGCGGCAGCAATAAAGCTTTTTGTCCTTTTCGGTTTCGCGGAGGATATGGGCGTCCTGCTTTTTGTAAAAAGCGGGGCGCCCTGATTTTTGCCGAAAAAGCTTGAAAATTCACTATTGACAAATAAAAAGTTCGGAGTATCATACCATGTCATGATAAATAAACTTTTAATTATTTATCTGTAATAATTTACGCTATTTAGTGATATTTTTGAACAATAATTACCTTTTTGTTGTTCCGAGGGATAGAAAAAGAATTATTATCAGATTATTTAATATTAAAAGTTTATTGATTATTTATTAATAATATAATATATAAACGGAGGTTATTTTTATGACGGCAAAATGTGTAGTATGTGAAGCGGATGTAGCGCTTCCGGAAAACTGCTGCGAAGGCGAGCTTATCGTTTGCCCGGACTGCGGTACGGAGCTTGAGGTAGTATCGCTTGACCCGCTGACGGTGGAAGAAGCCCCGCAGGTGCAGGAAGACTGGGGCGAATAACAGTGCCCGTGCTGCGAATCCTTTTCACGCGCCTGCGCGCTGAAGAGAAGCTGCTCAAGGAGGCCGCAGGCCGCCTGGGCATCCCGTGCGAACTGCAGAACGTAAGCGATACGGTCTTTGGAAAAGAGCCCTTCTGTTCTGACAGCGACGTTGTTCTTGCGCGCTGCGTCTCCCACAACCAGAACGAGGGCGTCGCAAAGATGCTCGAGATGCAGGGCATTACGGTCGTAAATCCCTCGCATGTGATGGAAGTATGCGGAAACAAGCTTACGACGTCTGTGGTGCTGGCGGAGGCGGGGATACCGCAGCCTGAGTTTTCCGTCGCTTTTTCCCCGGAGGGGGCGCTTGCCGCAGCAGAGACGATGGGCTACCCCGTCGTCTGCAAGCCGGTGTCCGGCAGCTGGGGAAGGCTTCTTGCGAAGCTTAACGACCGCGAGAGCGCGGAAGCGATATTTGAGCACAAGTCCATGCTCGGAGCGATACACAATACCTTCTATCTCCAGGAGTTCGTGGATAAGGGAAGCTATGATATCCGCGCCTTTGTGGCAGGCGGAAAGCCGATATGCGCAATAAGGCGCAGCAGCGAGCACTGGATCACGAACACCGCCCGCGGAGGCTCAGCGTCCAATATGCCGCTCGATGAAGAGCTGACTCAGCTGCTTTGTTCGGTGCATGCCGCGATAGGCGGAGATTTTCTGGCTGTGGATATCTTCCGTTCAGGGGAAAAGTGGCTTGTGAACGAAGTGAACGACGGCGGCGAGTTCCGCAACTCCATAGAACCGACCGGAACAGATATACCGGCGGCGGTAGTCGAAGCTGCCTGGAACCGCAGGAAAAGTTAAGATGTCCCGTTTTACAGCAGTAATCGAAACGGCAATAAAACAGGCGAACAAATGCAAGCGCGGGATAAAGCGCGTGCACGATGGGTCGTGGTTTTCTGCCGTGCCGGTCTGATCGATGTGACCGGATAATAAGGCGAAAGCTCGGCCCGCGTCCGCAAGGAAGCGGGTTTTTTTGTGGCAGAAATATTGAGGAGAGTGGAGATATGAGCGAAAAGATTCCTGTAACTATATGGGGCGCCACCGGATACGCCGGCGCCGAGCTTCTGCGTATCATCGCACGTCACCCTAAGTTTTACGCGGCAGCCGCTGTCTCGCGCACAAAAGCCGGCACGGCGGTAGGCGCGGTGCATCAGCATCTGCGCCATGTGTACGGAAGCATGAATTTCATTTCACCGGCCGACGCGATGTCGGTTCCTTCGGAGGCGGCATTCCTTGCGCTGCCTCACCGCGCTTCCGCGCAGACCGCAGCTGCGCTGCTTGAAGCGGGGCTCAAGGTGGTGGACCTG
>JAEEYY010000243.1 GCA_016288355.1 Synergistes sp. | reverse complement strand
TGTCAATTCTTAATTGAGTGGCGATTATATCGGACAACAGGGGTCACCTCTTAATTATGAAATATTACTAAATAACCTATTGCATATTAGGCTAAACTATGTTAATCTTCCAGTTGTGATGTTACTAATACACCTATTGCAGATTTAGGAAAGGAGGTACGCAATGCAGCAGCCGCAGCAGTTAGTTTTAATGCCGCAGCAGGACGCGCAGGAGATCAAGGCGATGCTTAAAGAGCTCCTTGCGCGGATGGACGCGCAGGCGGCATCACATAAGGAGAGGCCGGAGACGGACTTCCCGCAGACGGGGCCGGTGGGCGTGAACCAGATAATCAAATTCATCGGCTGTTCGCGTTCCGGCTGGTGGCTGAAGGTGGAGGAGGACCGCAAGAGCGGCGCGAACAGGATCCAGCCGATCGAGGGCTTTGCCAATCCGCGCAAGTGGCAGGCGGAAGCTATCTGGGCATATGCGGGGTATTAAGGAGGATAAGAACATGTTGAAAGAAATCGTGGCTTTGATGCTCGGAAGGAAAGATTTTGGAGACAAGAGCGGGGTATATCTGCGCTGCTGTTGCGGGCCGAAAACAAAAAGAATAGGCGAAGCCGACGGTCCTGAACGCTGGCTGGCCGAGGGCGCGCAGCGCACGGAAATGGGCTGCTACAGCTGTAAAAAAATGGGAGTGGGCTGCTGGGGCCCGTTTAAGGAAATAAGAACGGCATAAGGAGAGGGAAGTTGCCCCAAAACAAAAAAGAAGGTCCGGCAGAGGATGCAGCCTCTGTCGGACCAAAACCGGAAAACCGGAAAACCGGTGAACTGTACGTATTGATTATAACACAGGAGGACGCAATGATAAAAAAAGTATATATAGCTCATCCCCTCCGTGGGGAAAAACCCTATACAGAAGAGCAGTGCAAAGAAAACATACGGCGCGTCACCAAGATCTGCCACAAGATCTTCACCGGCATGACCGACGTCGTTCCCGTGAGCCCTGTGCATGCCTTCAG
Organism: Synergistes sp.; assembly: GCA_016288355.1. Taxonomy (GTDB): domain Bacteria; phylum Synergistota; class Synergistia; order Synergistales; family Synergistaceae; genus Synergistes. Next base: position 2,075 of record JAEEYY010000243.1, on the reverse strand, counting down.
CTTCGTGCCGCCTGAATGCGATCAGCGTAAAGTGCTCGACTGCTGCTGCGGGCTGCTCGATGCGTGCGGCGATCTTTGGGTCTTCGGGGACAACTGGATGTATTCCGAGGGATGTGTCTTTGAAGTCAGCGAGTTCTGCCGCCGCGACAAAGGCTTCATCTCGTTCTGCGAGTTCGACGAGGACGCCGGTCAGATCAAATGGAAAGCCAGATTCGACCTGAGCAAAGACAAGTCCGACGTGATCAGCTACATCCTCAACGAACGCCGGGAGCGGCTGAAATGAAGCGCTATATATACCGCGGGCGCGAGATCTATGTCCGGGCGTACGAGGCCGTCAATCTGACGAAATACGCGACCTTCTTCGTGGACAGGACCGGACATGAGAGGCTGTTCCTCTTCAACGGCGAGCTGGTGATCCGCGACAGCATGGAAGATGCGCAGCGCGATCTTGACGCCTTCGCGCAGAAAAGAGAGCTACCGGTATCCAGGCGCAGGAAATCCGCGGCGAGGACGTGAAGATGATCGGACCTATGGACATCTGCGTGGACCTTTTTGCAGGAGGCGGCGGCACGTCGTGCGGCTTTGAAGCGGCTATGGGCTTTTCGCCGGACATCGCCGTGAACCACAGCCCGGAGGCAATAGCGATGCACGCAGCCAACCATCCCATGACAAAGCACTATCAGACGGACGTCTGGGAGGTCGATCCTGTCGAAGTCTGCGCCGGGCGTCCGGTCGGCATGCTCTGGGCAAGCCCGGACTGCACGCATTTTTCGAAGGCTAAAGGAGGGTGTCCGAGAAGCAGGAAGATACGTTCTTTGGCATGGGTGGTTGTGCGCTGGGCGAAAGAGGTACGTCCGAAGGTCATCCTGCTCGAAAATGTCGAAGAATTTAAAACGTGGGGGCCGCTCGGCGCCGACGGACAGCCTATCAAGGCGCTTGCGGGCGAAACCTTCACACATTTCATAGACGCGCTCCACGAGCTGGGCTATCAAGTCGAGTATCGGGAACTTCGGGCTTGTGACTACGGGGCGCCTACCATCAGAAAGCGGCTTTTTCTGATCGCGCGCTGTGACGGAGATCCTATCGTGTGGCCTGAAAAGACGCACGGTCCGGGCACGGGGCACCCATACAGGACAGCCGCGGAATGTATCGACTGGAGTATCCCATGCCCGTCTATCTTCGGCCGCCGGATACCGCTCAAGCCGAACACGCTGCGGCGGATCGCGAAGGGAGTAATCAGATACGTGGTAAACAACCCGAAGCCCTTTGTAATTCGCACCGCTCCGGTACAGCGCGGCAAAGCAGCGCTTGTCGCCTCGTTTTTATCTCAATATCACGGGGAACAGAATAAAAACGAGGTGCGCGGACAGGCAATATCGGAGCCGATCATGGTAGTGGACAGCTCCAACAGATACGGTCTCTGTGCCGTCAGCCTCATGAAGAATTACAGCGGCGTTGTGGGACAAAAGGTGGACGCCCCAGCGGGGACGGTAACTGCGGTAGATCATCACAGCCTCGTTGCCTGCTCTTTAGTACGTCAGTTCGGCACGTCGAACGCAGCTGACATAGAGAGTCCGCTTGGTACGGTAATGCCTCATGGGAACGGAAAGACAGGCCTTGTTGCGGCATTTCTCGATAAATATTACGGGACCGGCGGGGCAACTGTCATTGGAGAGCCCGCGCCGACCATAACCTCAAAAGACCGCATGAGCCTTGTCACGGTCAGGATAGACGGGGAGCAGTACGCGATTTCCGATATCGGCATGAGGATGCTCCAGCCGAGGGAGCTGTTCCGGGCGCAGGGCTTCCCGGATAGCTACCTCATTGATTTCGAGTATAACGGGAAACCCCTGCCGAAAAGCGCACAGGTCAAGCTCTGCGGAAACTCCGTTTGCCCGCCGGTTGCAGCTGCGCTGATCGGGGCGAACTGCACAGCGAAAGTCAAGGTAGCGTGATGACAACAAATCTTGAATGGCTGTATAAGGTGTCGGCACTGCCGCTGAAAGACGCAGCATACAGGATTAGTTTGTCACCGGCGAAGTGCCGCTTCTGTTCTCAGGTCTTAGGCTGCTGTG
>JAEEYY010000242.1 GCA_016288355.1 Synergistes sp. | reverse complement strand
CTGGCAAAGCGCGGATTTTCGGTAAAAGGCATAGACATACAGCCGCACCTTATCGGGCTTGCGAAGGAAAACGCCGTACTCAACGCTCTTGACGTTGATTTTTGCGTGGCCGATATACGCGAATATAAAAAAATAGCGCCGGCCCAGAGCTTCGACCGCATAGTCGTGAACCCGCCCTATGACGAAGAGGGCAGCTGCAGGAAGAGCCCCAGCGCCGCACGTTCCGCGGCCGTGCAGGGCGCCTGCTGCAGCCTCGCGGATGTGGTCGCGGCAGCCCACTATCTTCTGAAAAACAGAGGACGGCTCGATATCATAATAAGGAGCGACAGACTCTCCGACCTTTTTGCGCTTCTTTCCGGCTGCAAGACTCCGCCAAAGCTCATGAAGTGCGTCCACCCGCAGCCCGGAAGCAGAGCCTCGGTCGTGCTGGTAGAGGCTGTGCGCTCAGGCGGCAGCGGTCTTGCCGTTGAGGCGCCGCTCTTCATAAAAGACGAAAGCGGAGCGGAAACAGCCGAGCTTAAGGCAGCGTACATAATAACGGAGGGCGTCTGATGCCGCTTATATTGATCCCGACCCCGATAGGTAATCTTGAGGATATCACGCTGCGCGCGCTGCGCGAACTGCGCGCGGCCGACGTGATAGCCTGTGAAGACACGCGGCATACGCTGAAGCTGCTTAACCATTTCGGAATAAAGAAAAAACTGCTCTCATGCCATGAATACAACGAACTGAAGCGCTGCGAGACGATAAATGAGCTGCTCGAAAAGGAACTGCGCGTAGCGCTTGTGTCAGACGCAGGCACGCCCGGCCTCTCAGACCCGGGAGCCGTCGTCGCACGTGCCGCAGCCGAAAGCGGTTATGAAGTAGACGCTTTGCCCGGCGCCAATGCTCTTCTTCCGGCGCTGCTGCTGTCGGGCGCCTCGATGGAAGCCTTTATGTTTGTAGGATTTCTGCCGGCAGCGGACGAAGAAAAAAGAAAAAGACTCAGAGAAGTCATGGGTCTTCGCCAGACGCTGGTATTCTATCTTGCCCCGCACCATCTGCTGAAAGACCTCGCGGTGATCGCGTCGGTGCTGGGAAGCAGACGCGTCGCTCTCGTGCGTGAGATAAGCAAGATACACCAGGAGACGATAACCGGCAATTTGACTGAGATTTGTGATACAATTCCACCAGAAAAAATCCGCGGCGAGTTCGTATGTGTGATAAGCGGAGCTGAAGAAGCGCCGGCGGATGAGGGCGCATGGCAAAAAGAAGCGTTGGAGATGGCATCTCGCGGAGAGAGCGCAAAAGATATTGCCGCAGCCGTCGCGGAAAAATACGGTGCGCCAAAAAATGCTGTTAAAAAATTTCTTATAGAAAATTCTGACAGGGAGGCCTGAATATGGCGGAGAAAAATTTCTACATAACTACGCCGATATATTACGTCAACGATGTGCCGCATATCGGACATGCGTATACGACTATAGCGGCGGACGTCCTGAACCGCTGGCATAAATCCGGCGGAGAAAACAGCTATTTCCTGACAGGGACGGACGAGCACGGGCAGAAGATACAGACCGTCGCTGAGAAAAAGGGGATAACCCCGATCGAGCTCTGCGACCAGGTCGTGCAGAACTTCCAGAAACTGTGGGGCGTACTGAACGTCAAAAACGACGATTTTATCAGAACGACGCAGCCGAGACATGAGAAAGTCGTGCAGGAGATCTTCCGCCGGCTGATGGCCTCAGGCGACATATACAAGGGCGAATATGAGGGCTGGTACTGCGTCCCCTGCGAGACCTACGTGCCCGAGGCGCAGATGGGAGAGGGGCAGACCTGCCCTGACTGCCACCGTCCGCTTATAAAGATGACAGAAGAGACATATTTCTTCCGTCTTTCCAAATACCAGGAGCCGCTGCTCAAATTCTACGAAGAGCACCCCGACGCGATAATGCCTAAAAAGCGCTTCAACGAAGTCGTAAGCTTCATAAAGAGCGGGCTGCGCGACCAGTCTGTCTCGCGCACGACGCTTAAATGGGGTATCCCGCTTCCCGGCGACGAAGCGCATGTCATCTACGTCTGGTTCGACGCGCTGATCAACTACCTTTCCGCGCTCGATTTCCCGCAGGAAGGCGGCAAATGGCAGACATACTGGCCCGTCGCGCATCACCTTGTCGGAAAAGACATAATACGCTTCCACTGTGTTATCTGGCCCGCGATGCTGATGGCATTGGGCGTCAATCCGCCTGTCAGGGTATTTGCTCACGGCTGGTGGACCGTGGACGGCGAAAAAATGTCCAAATCTCTCGGCAACGTGGTAGACCCGTTTGAGATGGAAAAACTCTATGGCATCGACCCCTTCCGCTACTTCCTGCTGCGCGAGGTACCGTTCGGCCACGACGGAGACTTTTCGGAAGCCGCATTCGTGCAGCGCATAAACTCCGACCTGGCTAACGATCTCGGCAACCTTCTTTCCCGTTCGCTGCAGATGATCGAGAAATACCGCGGCGGCGAGCTTCCGCTCTCATACAAAGAGACGGATATAGACCGTGAGATAAAGGCCATGGCAGAGAAGACATTCGAAGAGACTTCGGCGCTGATGGACAACTTCGCGTTTGACGACACGCTTAAATGCATCTGGGCCTTTGTCGGCCGCGCAAACAAATACATCGACGAGACAGAACCCTGGAAGCTCGGACGCGAGGGCGACGTGGACCGCCTTGACGCGGTGCTGCGCACGCTGTGGGAGTCGCTGCGCCTGGCCGCGGTCCTCACTGCGCCATTCATGCCCGATACCGGTTCCAGGATATGGAGCCAGCTCGGACTTTCCGGCAGCCCGCTCGACAACGGGCGTGCCTCCTGGAAGTGGGGAGAACTCCCCGGCCCGGTAAAGGTCGCCCGCAGCGGAGTTCTTTTCCCGCGCATAGACATTGCAAAGTGGCAGAAGGAAAAAGAGCAGCGTGACGCTGAAAAACGTGCTGCGGCGGACCCGACTGCCTTCTTCAAATACGAGGCGCCGAAGCCGCAGATCGAATACGACGATTTCGCAAAGCTTGACCTGCGCGT
>JAEEYY010000241.1 GCA_016288355.1 Synergistes sp. | reverse complement strand
CGCATTACGAATGCGCTGCTCTACCGACTGAGCTAATTTGGCACGCTTCTTACGAAGCCTGCTTATAATAGCAAATCACAGGGGAAAAGTCAAGATGTTTCGTGCAATAAAAAGAGACCGCCGATCTCTCGGCGGTCTTGTCCGTTTTCGTTCTCAATACCCCAGCAGCAGCTGCAGGGTCTTGGTGCCGGCCTGGCCGTCCACGGTCAGGTTGTTGGCCTTCTGGAAGGCCTTCACGGCGGCCACGGTGTCCGTGCCGCAGTAGCCGGTGGCCTTACCCTTCAGATACCCTTTCTTGATCAGGGCCTCCTGGACGGTCTTGACGATGTCCAGCTTGTCCTTCTCCTTCATGGTATAGGCGGTGGCCTTGTCGGACATGAGCTTGTCGTAGGTGTCCTTATCGCACTTGCCGGTCTGCTTCAGATCGTTCCGCTCTTGGAACTTGGTGACCGCCTTGGAGCACATGGCGCCGTACAGGGTGGTCACCTGGCCCTTGCCCTCCGCGTCCATCTCGGGATAGGGCATGTAATGGAGGTCGACCAGCCGCTGCTGCACCTTCTTCACGGTCTCGCCGTCGTTGGTGCCGCCCACTTCCAGGGTCTTGAAATCGCCGGTAGCAGAGGTATCGGGGGTCTCCACAGGGGTCGCTTCCGGGGCGTCGGTGGAGGTGACCTCAGGGGTGGCCGTAGGCGCGGCGGTGGGTTTCAACGTGACCACGGCGGTGGCGGTAGGATCGGCGGTGGCGGCCTTGGCCTTGTTCTTGGCGCAGGAGCCGGAGAAGGCCAGGATCAATATGGCGGCGATCAGGATGATGGCGGCCGCCGCGAACAGCAGCAGCGTCATGAGCCGTACCCGATACGCAGCCCCGCCCAGGCGCAGTTTAATGTATTTGTCCATCAAGGAAGTCTTTTCGTTTTCTTCGCTCATCGTTGTTTCCCTCCCTTTATGTGTTGCGTGAACGTACAATACATATTGTATACATTTACGTATACATTCTTCAACAAAAGTATGAACAGAATATTAACAAATGCACAAAAAAGGAGGATTTTGCTAATTATTTACAATTCGTCTGGAAAAATGCACGCGGCCGGCGAGGCGGCCGGCATAGGGAACGAAGCGAGATATATTGAAAAAGCCCCAGCCGTTTCGCGGCTGGAGCTTCGATCCTTTACGGTGTCTGAGACTTATTCTTTGGTGAGCGCTCTCGTGATGCGGGCAAGGGCTTCGTCCAGCTCCTCGTAGGTAACGGGGATAGGCGGCGCGAAGCGGATGGTGTGATCGTGGGTCTCCTTGCAGAGGACGCCTTCATGGATGCAGGCCTTCACGTAATCGAAAGCGTCGCCGTAGAACTCCACGCCAATCAACAGGCCGCGGCCGCGGACTTCCTTGATCTCCGGGTTGTGGATCTTCTTCAGGCCGTCCATGAAGTACTTGCCCTTTTCCCGAGCCAGCCGGGGATAATCGTCCCGCTGCAGGATCTCCAGGGCTTTGACGCCGCAGGCGCAGGCCAGAGGATTGCCGCCGAAGGTGGAGCCGTGGGAGCCGGGGGTGTAGAGGCCCAGGATGTCCTCGTTGGCCGCGATGGCGGAAAGGGGCATGACGCCGCCGCCCAGGGCCTTGCCCATGATGTAGATATCCGGGATGACGTTCTCGTGCCAGCAGGCGAACATGTCGCCGGTGCGGGCGAAGCCGGTCTGGACTTCGTCGGCCAGGAAGAGGATGTTGTTCTCCGTGCAGATCTGGCGGACCTCCGTGAGCCATCCCTCCGGGGGCACGATGATGCCCGCTTCGCCCTGGATGGGCTCGGCCAGGAAGGCGACGGTGTTGGGCGTGATGGCGTCACGCAGGGCCTGGGCGTCGCCGTAGGGGATGGTCTTGAACCCGGGGCAATAGGGGCCGTAGTTGTCCTTGGCCAGGGGATCGGTGGAAAAGCTGATGATAGCGATGGTGCGGCCGTGGAAGTTGTTGGCACAGGTGATGATCTCCTGTTTGCCGTTCTCCACGCCCTTGACCTTGGCGCCCCAAAGACGGGCGGTCTTGAGCGCGGTCTCCACCGCTTCCGCGCCGGTGTTCATGGGCAGGACCATGTCTTTGCCCGTGAGCTTCGTCAGAGCCTCATAAAAATCGCCCAGGTTCTCGCAGTGGAACGCGCGGCTAGTCAGGGTGCACTTGTCCAGCTGCGCCTTGGCGGCCGCCACGATCTCCGGATGGCGATGGCCGAAGTTATGGGCGGAATAGGCGGACAGCATATCGAAGTACTGACGGCCTTCCGGATCGGTGACCACGGCGCCTTCGGCCTTCACGATGACGACGGGCTTGGGCGCATAGTTGTGGGCGCCGTACTTGTTGGTTTTTTCGATGATCTCTTTTGAAGTATGCATGGCTTTCTCCTGATTATCTCATTATTTTTCGGACATGTAGGGATAGACGATGGCGTCGGAGGGATTGAAGGTCTCCTTCACGGCGTGGGGGCTCATCCAGCGGATCATGTTGAGGACCGTGCCGGCCTTGTCGTTGGTGCCGGAGGCGCGGGAACCGCCGAAGGGCTGCTGACCTACCACCGCGCCGGTGCATTTGTCGTTGATGTAGAAGTTGCCTTCCGCATGGAGGAGCGCCTTCTCCATCATGACGATGGCTTCCCGATCCTGAGCGAAGATGGCGCCGGTCAGGGCGTAGGGGGAGGCCTCGTCGCAGATCTTCAGCGTCTCTTCCAGCTTCTCATCCGGATAGACGTATACGGAGAGGATGGGCCCGAAGATCTCCTTGACCATGGATTCGTAATCCGGGTCCTTGCAGACGATGACGGTGGGCTCCACGAACCAGCCCTTGGAATCGTCGCAGTTGCCGCCGATCACGATCTCACAATCCGGGCTCTGCTTGGCACGATCGATATATCCCTTGCAGCGTTCGAAGGAGGCCTTGTCGATGACGGCTGCCAGGAAGGTATCGAAATCCTGTACATCGCCCATCTTCACCTCCTGCATCATCTCCTTCATGGTCGAAAGGACCTCTGGCCAGATGCTGGCCGGAATGAAGGCGCGGGAGCAGGCAGAGCACTTCTGGCCCTGATACTCGAAGGAGCCACGAATGAGGGCAGCCGCCAGGGGACGGACCTTGGCGGTATTATGGGCGAAGATGAAGTCCTTACCGCCGGTCTCGCCCACGATGCGGGGATAGTTGCGGTAGGAGGCGATGTTCTCGCCGATCTGCTTCCAGACGCCCTGGAAGACTTCGGTGGAGCCGGTGAAATGGAAGCCGGCCAGCTCCTTGCGGGAGATGACGTACTTGGCCATGTCGGTGCCGTTGCAGGGCACGAAGTTGATGACGCCGGCGGGCAGGCCGCAGTCCATGAGCAGCTTCATGAAATAGTAATTGGAGAGCACCGCCGTACGGGAGGGCTTCCAGACCGCCACGTTGCCGACGATGGACGGCGCCATGGGCAGGTTCCCGCCGATGGAGGTGAAATTGAAGGGAGTGATGGCGCAGATGAACCCATCCAGGGCGCGATAGTCCTGCCTGTCCCAAATGCCGGGGATGGAGGCGGGCTGATCCTTGAAGATCTCCTGG
>JAEEYY010000240.1 GCA_016288355.1 Synergistes sp. | reverse complement strand
CGTGGCGCTAAAAAGAAACGCAAGAGCCCGGAAGATCGCATGGAGGAAGCGATGACTGTGATGTCCGATATGGCAGCCGCCGTCAAAAAAGGCGTTTATGAGCCGATATACAGCCATGACCACATTCTGTGCAAAAACTGTCAGTATTTCTCACTGTGCCGCAAGCGCGATCTGCCCTGGTATTCGACGGATGACGACGAAGAGGAGAGCAGCGATGAGTAAAGAGAACGGCGCGCCCGTGTGGCATTCGCTGATAAAGGGCACAGACGCCCAGATAGAGGCGCTGAAAAGCGACAAGTACCTCACGGTAGTGAGCGCAGGGGCCGGGACCGGAAAGACGCAGACGCTCGCGCAGCGCTTTGCGTGGCTGCTTGCTTCGGATCCAGAGTGCCGTGCCGACGAGATCCTTGTGCTGACCTTTACAAAAAAAGCGGCCGCCGAAATGCGCGACCGTATAAAAAACACCCTTATCAAATGGCGCGCGGCCTATCCAAAGGAGCTTGCCCACCTCAAACCGGCGATAGACTCCATGGATGACGCATATATCTCCACCATCCATTCCTTTGCAATGAGGGTGATCAGGGGCTCCGGGCTCGAGCTTGATACGGACCCCGCGGCGTCGCTCGTTCCCGATGCCAGGGAAGATGTCTGGTGGAGGGAATACGAGGCCGCGCTTTCTGTGCTCAACACGGAAAAGATCGCCGCAATGCTGCCGGAAGGATGGAAGGAACGCGCACGTTCGCTCATTCCATCGCATATACTTACCGAATTGCTGAACGCTTACGGCGCAGATACCATAGCCGGGGCGGCCAAAGTGTGCTCCGAGAAGCTTTGCTGTGCGGGACAGACGCCAGAGAGCCTCTGGCAGCACGATGACGCGTCGCTGCTCTCCGATATCGCGTCTCTTCGGAGAGAATGTTATGACATATTCCTGCTGTGGAGGGATCATGTCTTCCCGGCCATCCTTTCCACTGCCGAATTCAGCGGCGGCAAAAATCCTACAAAAACAAAGGAAAAGTTCGAATCCATTATAGAACGCTGGAAAAACCATAAGCGGGGCGACAAGGCCTATGAGTTCCTTGTGGAGCTTATCAAGGGACCGCTCTCCAACCTCAGGATGTCCCAGGAGATCAAAGACAGCATAGAAGCAGTCCTGGGGTGCAGCCTCACAGAGTGGCGCGATGAAAAAAAGGAGCTCCTCCAGATGATGAAAGAACCGTCGGAGGGCGAAAAAACAGTGAACAAAGCCCTCTGCGGGATATGCGCGATCGGCTGGGCCGCCTGGGACGAATTCCGCCGCCGCGAGAGCCTGCTCTCGCTCTCCGACCTGATACGCTGCGCGCGTTCCGTGCTTGAGGCGTCGCCCGATTACAGACGCAAATTCAAGCATATAATGGTCGACGAATTCCAGGATACGGACCCGCTGCAGGACGCGCTGATCACAGCACTGTGGGTGGCGCCTTATGCGGAAAGCGATTATCACAACACGCTGTTTATCGTCGGAGACCAGAAACAGTCCATTTACAGCTTCCGCCATGCCGACCTGACTCTTTTCCGCAGATACATAGAAAGGGCGCGCGCAGATGCGGCGCAGGAGCGCTGCAGATACATCTCGCTCGACAGGAATTTCAGAACGTCTTCCGGACTTCTCGAAAAGTTCAACGAAGTATTTGAAGGCATATGGGCCGACAGCCCCGATATCATCTACGAGCGTCTTTTGCCGCCGGCAGACGAAGTTTTTACAAAACGCAGGAACGAAAAAGCTAAAGGCCCTTATCTGAAGCTGCTCTGCGCCCTTTCGGGCGAAAAAGAACCGGATATCAAAACGCCGGGTCTGCGTCTGCGCCTTTATACCGCGCTCGGGCGCGAGATAATGAGGGCTCACGCCGAAAAGAAACAGATATGGGACAAAGAGGCGGATGATCCGCACGGAGGGAAAGGCGCCTTCCGCGACGCCCGCTGGAAGGATTTTGTCGTACTCGTCCCGACCCGCACCGAACACGGCATGCTCGAGAGGGCATTCGATTCACTTGGGCTGCCATATTATATCTCGACCTCGAAAAACTACTTCGCACGCGGCGAGATCGGCGACCTCGTCAACTTTATCTCACTGCTCTCGGCGCCGGAAGAGCCGTTCTATTTAGCCGGATGGCTTGCGTCCCCGTTATCCGGCATCTCCTTTGAAGAAGCGGAGCTGCTGCTGCAGAGCGCGTTTGAGATGAAAGAAAAAGGGAAGCCTGTGCCTCTAGCGCAGCTTTTGAAGGAAAAATATCCGGAGCTGTCGGAACGCATCGTCGGTCTGCGCAGAACGGCGCACTTCTTTGGGGTGTCCGCCGCGATACGCGAACTGATGAAATCTCCGTCTTTCCTTGAAAAATACGACGGCGCGCGCAGACGCCGCGTCTGCGCAAACATTGCCCGGCTTGCCGGGATAGCGGAGGAGTACGAGAGCTCGGAGGGGCGGTCTCTCAGGGGCTGTGCCGACTATCTTCTGTCGCAGCTCTCATCGCAGGGAGACACGGAAGAGCCCGATATCGCGGACGAATCGACCGACGCCGTGCGCGTACTGACCGTCCATGAATCAAAGGGGCTTGAATTCCCGGTAACGGCGCTTGTCTACAGGGACGGGAAAAAGAGCGGGAGCAGATCTCCCATATATGTATCCAAAAGGTACGGCGTGACTGTGAAAGCAGCCCCGGGCTTCGCGTCGACAGAAGACAACGAAATATATTCTGCCGCTCTTTGGGAAGAGCATCTTGAGGCCAAAGTAAGAGAGCCGGAACGCGAGCGCCTCTGGTATGTCGGCTTCACGCGCGCCGCGGACGAACTGATACTCTGCGGCTACTATAAAAGAAATAAAGACGGGAACTTCGGAAGCCGGGATTCGATAATGAAGCGCCTGCTTGAGCGCGGAGAAGAAGACACGACACTGCTTACTGATGACGTGCCGGTATCGGTGACCCCGAGAGAACGTGCGGCATCTCGCCCGGAAAGGGTCATGACGCTTGCAGAGGAAGTCCCTGCCAAGCTTGGGCGCATATCGGCATCGGCCTATGCGCTTCTGTCATGGTGCCCGGCCGCGTACCGCATGGTCTACAGGCAGGGGAGATCCGTCAACTGGCTCGTCAAGGGGGGCGAGGGGAGCGGCTCGGAATTCGGTTCCCTCACTCACTGGGTGCTTGCGCGCTGGGACTTCAAAACAGAGAGCATTGCCGACTGGCTGCCTGTCCAAAACAGCGGCCCGGACTACGAAAAGATGCTGCGGCGTCTTCCGGCCGAGCTGCGCAAGGAATTTTCAAGCGCATCGAAGCGCCGCGAGGCGCGCAAAATGCTTGCCGAATATTCAAAAAGCTACGAGTGCGCGGAGTTTGCCCGCATGGCGGCGGATATCGCACATCCGCTGCGGCGCGAGGTCTTTTTCCGCGTCCCCGACAGAGGTACTCTGCTTGTAGGTTCCATAGATATATTCTGGCGCGACGCGGAAGGTCTGCACCTCAGGGACTGGAAGACCTCGGACGAAAGATATTCCCCTTCGTGGTATTACGAGCGGCAGCTGGAATTCTATGCCTACGCTCTGCGCAGAAATTCCGAAAAGCAAAAAATAAACGAAGCGATCGACTCGGCGCTTATCTATCTGCGCTCCGCGGAAAGCAAAAAAAGCCCCCGCGTCTACAGCAAGACAGATCTCGGCATGATCGGCGACGCCGTGGAAACGGCCGCGGTACGGGCTCTTTCCAGAGATCTGCACGGGACGCCGGAAAGGTGCGCAGCATGCCCCTGGAGCAGGGAGTGCATGGAGAATATCCGGAGCTGAGATCGTTTTTATATGCAGCTGCATAGAAAGTAATACAGGATAGGCAGAGCGTATTCATGCGCTTTTGATAAAAACTCGTTTACAATTAAGTAAGCGGTATTCTAAATATAAATATAAAATATTTAAATTTTTGATACATATATAACTTTTCGGCTTAAATAACACTTATAATTTTAAAATTACAGCTAAAACTACCTAAATGTGTGACTTCGCTTTATAAATATTAGCTGTTCTTATTCATTTCAAGATATTTTTGTTAATGTGTGAAAATTGACGCAATTAAAAGTTGCAGTTAGAATCACGTGTTATAAGATGGCTTAATTTTTGATTATAGACGGGAGGTGATTTTATTGGCAGAAAATCTTGCCCAGGAAATCAGAGACCAGGAAACTGCCGCAAAGAATATAATCTCGGAAGCGAAGGCAGAAGCCGCAAGGCTGTTGGCGGCTGCGCGCATCGATGCCGAGCAGTCTGTCAAAAATACAAGACAGCAGTGTCACAGGCAGTGGCGCGAAAGAGTTGCGGAGGCAGAGCGCGAAGCTGAAGCAAAAGCTGATGAGATAACAGCAAAAGGTGAAGCTGAAGCAAAAGTGTTCTACGAGAATAACAAGGATAAAACAGACAAAGTTGCAGATTGGCTTGTTGGAGAGGTGATGGCTGCATATGGCTCTCGCTGAAATGTGTAAAGTGCGCATAGCTGTGCACAGGACTGTAGCGGACGAACTTGCGGCTAAACTCCAGTCGCTCGGCTGCTGCGAGTTCGTTAAAAATGACGCTGGTGCAGGAGACGTCGATGCTGCAGCTTCTTTGGGCGAAAAACGCCGCAGCATCGAGGGGCTTATAAGCGACGTCAGATTCGCCCAGCGTCTCCTTGAGCCGTACGAAACCAAAAAAGAGGGATCCCTGGCCAAAGCGCTCGGGGATCTGCCCGCACTTTCCGTCAAGCGACTTGCTGCCTCTGTCGACGAAAGCAAATTCACGTCTTTTGTCTCCGGGCTCAGGGACAAGGAACGTATGCTCACGGAAACGCGCGCAGAGCTGTCCAGGCTGAAGGGGCTTGCCGTCCAGGCAGAGCAGCTTGCGCAGATCAAATATCCTCTTGAATTTTTCACTGCCGGCACAGATATGCTGACCGGCGCAGTTTATCAGGTCCCCTCGGCTTCCGCAGGAGATTTTGCCTCGCGGATCGAAAGCGAGCTGGGCGAGATGTCCGAGTTCCAGCGCATCCCTCCGGAGGGGAAAGAAAGTACCGAGATCTTTGCCGTGCTGTGCCGCACGGAAGATTTTGAAAAGCTGCAGAGTGCGGCGGATGGATTCTCGGCGTCGCGTATGGAAGTGCCGAAGGATCTCAAGCTCACGGCTTCGGAGGAGATAAATACTCTTTCTTCGAAAATGACAGAGCTTAAGGCGAAAGAGAGCGAACTGCTGAAGTCCTTTGCCTCGCTGGCAGACGAAGGTCTCCCGATGACCCGCACCTGCGGCGATTACTGGTCTATCCTGCGTGACAGGCTCGAGGCGATGGAGACCGGCGAACCGACCAGCGACACGCTTATCTGGGACTTCTGGACGCCTGCTTCACAGCTGAAAAAAGTTGAATATGCGGTAAACGAGTATTCGGAATTTACCGAGATCGCTCTTATCAGACCAGGGGAGGATGAAGTGCCTCCGACCCTGCTCAAAAACCCTGCATGGTCATCGTCGATAGAACCGCTTACGATCATGTACGGCACGCCGACATACGGCGGGGTCGATCCTACTTCTCTGATGGCGCCGTTCTTTTTCCTTTTCCTCGGCATGTGCTTCGGTGATGCCGGGTACGGCCTGATCCTCACGGGCATCCTTGGGTATATGCTTGTCAAGCACAGGCTGTCGCCCACACTGCGCAAATTCTTTGTGCTGATGACTGTCGGCATGGTAGTTACGGTTATTTTCGGCGCGATAACGGGCTCATGGTTCGGTGACGCCGTGACAGCGTTCCCGTTCTTAAGCGGGTTGGTGCCGGCTGCGAAGAAGCTGCAGCTGCTCGACCCGATGAACGACCCCATGACGCTGCTGATGATCTCGCTCGGACTCGGTTTTATACAGGTAATGTTCGGACTGGCGATAGCGTTCTGCGACAACTGGAAGAACGGCGACAAGGTGGCAGCTGCCGCCGATCAGGGCGGCTGGATGGTCTTCCTGCTCGGACTGGTCCTCACGGGCTGTTCGATGACCGGTTACCTTCCGCCGCAGACGGCGCT
>JAEEYY010000239.1 GCA_016288355.1 Synergistes sp. | reverse complement strand
TATACGAGCTGCCTGAACCGCAAGGCGGCCAAGCGGCTTCTCAGACGCGTCGAGCAGATACCATTTCCGCTCGACCGTTTCTTTTTTTGCCATGAAGGAACGTGTGCCTATCATGTTTTTTCCTCCTTAAGAAAGAACCTGGTTCTTCATTTTCTGTTTTATCGTTTTATATCTCAAAGCGCTCTTTACCGCCTCTCTTCCGCCGTCACACACGCGCGGCCCGATAAGGACGCGCCGGCGTCGGAGACGCTTTTCGGCTGTCGTGGGGGAAAGCGAAAAGCGGGACTAAAGCACGCGTTTAAGTTTCGGATTCGGTATTATGCCCGGCAGGCGGCCGCGTTTTGCGACAGGCTTGCCGTTGACCATTTTCAGGTCCATCGTCATATCGCGCTGAGCGGCGCCGGTAATGTAGCTTCCTACGCCGTAAACGTCAGCGCCGGCCTCGTTCATCAGCTTTATGCGCTCAGGGTTAAGGCCGCCGGTAGCGATTATATTGACATTGCGGAAGCCGGCAAGGTCAAGGCGCCAGCGAATTTCCCTGACCAGATCTGGGGTCACGCCGCCGCGCTCTCCCGGCGTGTCGAGGCGTATCCCGGAAAGCCTGTTGCCAAGCGCTTCGGCTACGCGGATCGTCTCTTCCGCTTCGTCTTTGAATGTATCGACAAGAACTATTCTTGCTTCATCCTTCGGCACCTGTGCATCGTAAAGCTTCGCAAGCTTCACGGTATCGCCGATCATAAGGATAGCCGCGTGCGGCACCGTGCCCTTGGGCGCCTCTCCGCAGAGCTTCGCGGCAAGGATACAGCTCATAGCGCTGCAGCCGGCGATCTTGGCCGCGCGTTCCATTACCGGCGCTATTGCCGGATGCACGTGGCGCGCGCCGAAGCAGAGGACGCTTCTTCCCTCGGCAGCCAGAACACACTCTCTTGCGGCCGTTGCCCAGCCGGTCGAGGATGCGAGCATGCCGAGAAGGACTGTTTCATAAAGGCCGAAAGATTCATAAGTGCCGGTGATGCGCATCAGCACTTCCTTGCTTTCAAAGCTCTCGCCTTCGGCAAGAGCCTCTACCTGAGGCGGGTTGGGAAGTTTGCGGAAAAGGTTCAGAACTTCCTCGGAACCGGCAAAGATGCCGGGTTTACGGGTAAAGACCTCCGCTACGACCGGGGTCTCCAAAAGTCCGGCTGCCCTGAGGACGTCACGGGTCTTAAGGAAGTATATGTCAGTCGTCCACCCGGAAAGGATCTCTTCGTGCGTAGCTGAAAAAAGCCGTCCTTCCGTGTGTTTGTAGGAATCTATGTCTTTCAGGCTGTCCAAAGGTTTTATAGTCATGCCGCGCCTGCTATCTGATCAGAACCTGTATTATCGAAAGAATCATGAAAAGGCCAATCAGTACAGCCGTTATCTTTGTCAGTCCGGACATGCGCTGCCATGCTCCGCCCATATCGGCCTGGGTGCCGCCGCCGAAAGAACCGGTAAAGCCCCCGGATTTTCTGTGCTGCATCATGACCACAGAGATGAGCGCAACGCATACGAGAATGTGAATTATTCTGAAAAGAATTATCACAAGCCACACCTCCAAAAAAATTCGCAGCCGGCGGACATGAACAATAAGTCTGCCCGCGATACCTGCATATTGCGTTCAGCGTACTATTCTATCACACGTTTTAGTATTTCGGCTATACTTTTTACAGCTTTTGCACGATGTGAAACGGCATTCTTTATATCGGGGCCGAGTTCTGAAAAAGTTTTATCGTATCCGTCGGGTATGAAAACGGGATCATAGCCGAAGCCGGACTCTCCGGCGGGGCTTTCGGCGATTCTTCCGGTACAGTATTCGGTAACTGTAAGAGGGCTTCTTTCGTCAGGGAAGACGACAGCTATCGAGCATACGAAGCGTGCGGAGCGGTCATCCGCGCCCTTTATCGCCTCCAGCAGCCATTCTGTGCGGGCTGAGTCTTTGCCCGGCACGACACGGGCGGAGTGCACTCCGGGCGCCCCGCCGAGCGCGTCGACTTCCAGTCCGCTGTCGTCCGCAATGACAGGCAGTTTTGCGGATAAAGCCCAGGCGCGCGCTTTCAGCAGCGCGTTTTCTTCATATGTGGCGCCT
This sequence comes from Synergistes sp., assembly GCA_016288355.1. Classification (GTDB taxonomy): domain Bacteria; phylum Synergistota; class Synergistia; order Synergistales; family Synergistaceae; genus Synergistes. The sequence continues at coordinate 22,870 of JAEEYY010000239.1, read as the reverse complement.
GTTTCTTCGACATGCGGCGGAGAGGGGAGATCGCCGCCGAAGAGAAGCTCTGTTCCGCAGGGCAGGAGCTGTTCTTTCATCTCCCTGTATTTTCCCCTGTTTGTGCTTGCCAGTATCATACGCATCTGTCAAAAAGTTCCTTTTCTTTTTCGCTGAGCCCGAGGACAGACCTCTGCATTTTCATTATGCTTTTTATCCCGGCCCTGCCGTATGTGATGATCTCGGAAAGCTCGGATCCGGAAAAAGAACCGCCCTCGCCGGTCCCCTGCAGTTCTATGAATTCTCCGCGTCCCGTCATTACGAGGTTGGCGTCGACTTCGGCAGCCGAATCTTCTTCATAGCATAAGTCGAGCATTATACGCCCGCCGACCTTCCCAACGCTCACCGCCGCTATCTGGTTTTTCAGCGGGATATCCGTTATTCTTTCGCTGTCCCGCAGAAAGCGGAGCGCATCGAAAAGAGCTATGAACCCGGCCGATATCGACGCGGTGCGCGTGCCGCCGTCTGCCTGCAGCACGTCGCAGTCGATCGTGATCGTTCTTTCCCCGATAAGCGGCAGATCTGCGGCGGCACGCAGCGAACGACCTATCAGACGCTGTATCTCACTTGCGCGTCCGTTCACCCTGCCCTTCGAAACGTCACGCGGCGAGCGCTGCGCCGTGGCGCGCGGAAGCATCGCATATTCAGCCGTGACCCAGCCGCCGCCGCTGCCGCGCAGGAACTGCGGGACCTTGTCTTCGACAGAAGCAGTGCAGAGAACGTGGGTGTTCCCCCAGCGCACAAAAGCCGATCCCTCCGCGTAACGGCTTACCCCGCGCTCGAAGGATATGCCGCGAAGGTCGCACAGTCCCCTTGCGTCGGCTCTCCTGAAGTTTTCCATTTATTTTGTCCGCTCCCAGGGTTTCGTAAGGTCTACCGGGTTTTTGTCCTTTATCTCTTTGGAATTGATATAGAATTTTATTTTCTTAAGCGGCGGGAAATTATCCTGTACCGTCTTTGTCAGACCGCATAGAAGCAGTTCCGCATTCTGTTTGCCGAGACTTTTCAGCGAGTTTTGGAACGGCGGCGTCATATCGATATAGAGCCAGTCCCCTCCCTGGAAAATATCATTGACGGCGACTGCTGTGTCAAGTACCTTTTTCTCTTTGAGGCTGTCTATATACACGGAAAGAAGTCTTGTTATCATGCTTTCTTTGGTCCCGCTTTCGTTTATCTCAACTTCTCTCTGGGAAAGCGTGCCGTTCTCAGGTATGCATATCACATACTTTTTGCCGGCCGGCTTCTCCGGTTCCGGTTTTTCGGCCTCTTTGACCTCAGCCCCCTTGCCGTATACATTTCCTATACGCTCGCCGCCCTTTTTATCGGACCAGCTGAAGAAATAGTTCGTGGCAAGGTAACCGCAGGCAAACAGTATGACCATAAGAGCTATCCATGCGAATATGCGCACGATCCTGGGGGCCTTGTGCTCTTCCTCCTCGTAGTAATCATCCTCAATTTCATCTTCTTCAACAGGAGGAGCTTTTCTTGTACGGCGCGGGAGCTCTTCCTCCTCGTAATCTTCCCTGCGGGAACGGCTTTTTACGCGTCCGCGGGAAAGCCGTTCTTCCTTATCGAGCCTTTCCTCTTCTTCCTCGCGTTCGCGCAGAGTCTGTCTGCGGCGCACTGCCGGCGCGTCGTAATCATATTCTCTTTTCCCGCGTACTACAAACTGGCGCTCTCTTTTATCAGGATCATTCATTTTGCTTCCCCCATTTATCTTTTTATTAATATTCTCTCTGTGTCGGGTGTTCCCTTATATACTGTACGATACCCTGCGCTACCGTGCGCAGAAGTTTGTCCCTGTACAACGGGTTCTTAAGCCTCGCCGCTTCCGCGGCATTCGTAAGGTAGCCCATCTCAACCAGGACAGCCGCCATGCCGGCCCCGCGCAGGACAAAGAAAGGAGCCTGCATGACTTTCCGCATCGGAAGTCCTCCCGCTTTGGAGGCACTGTGAAGCATCTCTGCAAGGGTCGTGCTTTCGCTTATCTTATCATTCTGCTGCATATCGCCAAGTATCTTCAGCAGCAGCTGCGTTTTTCTGTCGGCGTTCTTTGCGGCCTGGGCATTGTCGACCCCGGCTGAGATTTCTTTGTTTTCTGCTATGGCGAGGTTCATCGCGTCCCTGTCTGTCGGAGGCGCCATTATATAGTATTCCAGCCCGGCTACCTCGCTGCGCCCCTTCGGCATCGCGTTGCAGTGGAGGCTGACGAACACGTCAGCATTGTTCTTATTTGCAAATTCGGTGCGCTCCGCGAGTTTGAGGAATACGTCGGTCTCACGCGTAAGACGCACATCGACTCCATATGCACGCAATATGGTCTTCAGCTGCAGCGCAGCCAGCAGGTTTATATCCTTCTCGCGCGCTCCGTTCGCCTGAGCCCCCGGATCATGGTCCCCATGCCCCGCATCGACTACCACTATCGGTTTTTTGCCGCCGGTAAAGGGCGCTGCGGAAACGACAACAGGAGGCAGTGTTTCTTTCTCCGGCGCCGGCGGTGCAGTCGTCTGCAGCGCCGCAACCTGTTCTGACGCTGCCTGCTGTTCTGACACCCTCTGTGCCGCGGCCTGTTCCGCCGCACGCTGCTCTGCCGCCATCCGTGCCGCGGCCTGTTCCGCCGCTGCCTGCTCCGCCGCACGCTGTGCCGCGGCCTGTTCCGCCGCTGCCTGCTCCGCCGGCACCTGCTGCGCAGCGGAAGCTTCCGGCGAAGGATAGGCCTTAGGTATTTCTATGGTGTTGATCTTAACCGGGGACTGCGGCTCCGGCGCTGCCTTAGGCTGAGAGTCAGCCGCGCTTTCTTCTTTTTGTCCCTGCGCCGCATAGCTGCCCCAGCGGAGATTCATCCCCGTTCCGGCGGAGGCAAAGAAATACTGCACCGCGTCCCTCACGCCGCCCGCTTCTCCCCACCAGTGACCGTCACTGAAAGACACCGGTTTAGAAAGGCTCACGATCTTACCTGATGATCGTACGATGTTGGAAGCGTTCCAGAATTCTATTTTTCTGCCGTTCAGCGCAGCCGATACAGACGTCAGATCTTTGTTCGGAAGAAGCCCGAGCGACATAAGCATTTCGTCTATTGCCACCTCGGTCACCGAAGAATCGGTGCGCACAGGTATATTTCCCTTTTTTACCTGGCCGTCCCACAGCTCGACAGCCCCCTCGGCAAATGCCGCGGATGAAGCAAACAGAAAGATAAAAGCCGCCGCGATAAAGATCAGAAGCGATAATTTCCTATTTTCCCGCAATGACAACATTTTCTATCACCACCGTAGGCGCGGCAACAGACCCTGAGAAGGTAAGGTCTGAGCCTAAAGCCGTTATTTTTTTCATCAGATCAAGCAGATTTGACGCGATAGTAACGCCGCTCACAGGGACCGTGAGCCCGCCGTTCTCTATCCGCAGTCCTTTGGCCCCAAGCGAAAAATCCCCGCTTACAGGATCTATCGTATGGAGCCCCATAAATTCCGTAATATATATTCCGTCGGCTATGCGGCTTTGCAGCGCGCTGGGACTCTCCTGCCCCGCTTCGAGAATCAGGTTGGTGGTGCCGACGTCGGGCAGCGAAGACATCGTCCTGCTGCAGTTGCCGGTAGTTCTGACTCCGTCTTTTGCCGCGCTCTGAAGATTATACAGGAAAGCGGCCGCCGTGCCGTTTTTTACCAGTTCCGTCCTTTGTGTCGGGACTCCTTCATAATCCCAAGACGAAGTCCCCTGTTTCCATGGTATGCGCCCGTTGTCGGTGAGGCTCACGCATGGCGACGCTACATTCTGCCCCAGCTTTCCGCGCAGCAGTGAGCGCCCTTTCTGTATCTCCGGCGCGCAGAAGAGCTTTCCGACAACATCGACGAGGGCGGCTGCCGCCTCAGGCTCGATCATCACGGTATATGTCCCTGTAGGGACAGGAGCTCCGCCCAGCGCGGATACGGTATCCTTTACTGCGCGTTTCGCGATCTTAACTATATCTATCTCATCCATTCTGAGCGCATCGATGCCGTAACCGCCCATTTCGGAATACTCTCCCTCTTCTGCCAGCACAAGTAAGCCGCAGCTTGCGCCGGAGGAGCTCTCCCAGCCGGAAAGCCCGTTTGTTGTTGCAAAGAACGATTCCCCCCAGCCGTTCCGCCATGCGGCCTCGCGCACGGATCTCACACGTGCATCGCTGCCGCGTGCTATCTTCGTCATCTCAAGGCAGTATTTCATGCGCTCTTCGTGCCTGATGCTGCGTATCGCAAGATCCTCGGCGTCAAGCCCCGGATCGCTGATAAGGGGGCCTTCGTACAGCCCGACGCCCTCTTCCGGCTCCGACGCGCGGGCATTGTGAAGGCTCCACTCTACAAGCGCGTCGACAGAGGCTGCGTCAAGACGGCTGCCGCTTGCTATGCCCTGGCGCCCGTCGCTGATTATAGTACGAACTCCTATTCCGGCCGATACCCCGGACGAACATTCTTCGATCTCTCCGTCAAGCAGAGAAAGGCTGCTGCCGCAGCTTGAGCAGCAGAGTACATCGGCACCCGACGCGCCAAGCTGCAGCGCACGCGAAAGCGCGTGTTCCGCAAGCGCCTCGACATCGCCGCGTTTCTGAAAAGGCGTACCGCTCACGATGAAAGCACCTCTGAGATTATCTCAGCGGCGCGCTCCGCGTCGGCGCGCGTCACATCAAGATGCGTCACAAGGCGTATGCGTCTCGGAGATATCGCAAGCAGCAGCAGCCCCTTTTCACGGCACCCGGCTTCAAACTCTGCGTCGCTGAGACGGCAGCCGTGCAGCGGGAAAAAGACCATGTTCGTCATATTGCGCACTTCCTCGACCGCCACACCGCCTGCTTTCAGCAGTTTTACGAGAAGCGCTGCGTTTTCATGATCTTCCGCAAGGCGCTCAATATTGTGCCTGAGCGCATACAGGCCGGCGGCGGCGGCTATGCCCAGCTGCCTCTGGGCGCCTCCTATGCGCTTGCGCCATCTTACCGCCTCATCTATAAATTCACGGCTGCCGCACAGCATCGAGCCCAAAGGAGCGCCGAGCCCCTTCGAGAGACAGAACTGTACGCTGTCCGCTTCTTTAGTATAAGCGCTTACCGGGACTCCGTGACGCACAGCCGCGTTGAATATCCTTGCCCCGTCAAGGTGCACATGGAATCCGAGACGTTTTCCCTCGCGCGCAGCCGCAGCGAATTCTTCCGGCGCTGACGCGATCCCCCCTGCGTAATTATGTGTGTTTTCCAAAGCAAGTATCGAAGTCCTCGCATGATGCACATCGCCGTCGATCCGCGCCGCGCGGTCTATCTCTTCCGGAGAGGGTATGCCGCCCTCGTCTGACAGCTCATAGGGGCAAAGGCCTGCTATCGCGGCAGCCCCTCCGACCTCAGAACATAAAATATGGGAACTTTTCCCGGCAAGGACGCTTTCACCGTGACGCCCGGCGGTCAGAAGTGCAAGCAGGTTCCCCATCGTCCCGGAGCAGGCATATATCGCGGCCTCTTTGCCGGTTATCTCCGCCGCGTATTCGGACAGAGCATTTGACGAAGGGTCGTCGCCGTATATATCATCTCCGACTTCCGCAGAGGCAATGACGCGGCGCATCTCGCGGGAGGGCCTTGTCACAGTATCGCTTCTGAAGTCCATTATCTTCTGATCCATTAATATCAGCCTCCAGTCCCATGCATATGATCCGGACGCCGTTTATCTTATTCCCAGTCTTGCCCACGGCAGAAAATCATCCGACACCGGGATGCCGACAGATATGCCGGGTTTATTTCCACCGTGAAAGTCAGAACCGGCCGTTGCAAACAGCCCGAATCTCCTTGCGAGCTCCAGATGTCTGTATGTCATTTCGGGAGAGTTTGAGCCGTATATCGCTTCTATCCCCCACAGGCCCGCTTCTTTAAGCCGGGCCGTCAGCGCAGAGAGAGCCTCTTCGTCCAGCCCTGTCTGATGCGGATGAGCCAGCACGGCAAGACCGCCGGCAGAGCGCACAAGCGATATGCACTCCTCGGCAGAGAGGCGAACGCGCGGTACATATGCCGCGCCGCCGCGCGCAAGATATTTTGTAAATGCCTCGCTGATGTCCGACACATATCCCTTGTCGATCAGCAGCCTTGCTATGTGCGGCCTTGCCACCACCTCGCCGCCGGAATATTTCTCCGCTTCCTCAACGGATACGTCCATTCCCATTCCGCGCAGCTTTTCGCAGATCTTAAGGTTGCGTTCCTGCCTGCACCTGCGTATATAACAAAGCCTTTCCTCCATCTGCGGGCTGCCCGGCGTTATCCTGTATCCTAAGATATGAAGCGTATACGGCGCTTCCGCGGACAACTCAATGCCGCACAGCCCCGCGATATGCTCGTCGGCGCATGCAGCGGCAAAAGAGGCCAGCCCCGAAGTCGTATCATGATCCGTCAGCGCCGCCATAAAAAGTCCCTGCCTTTTGGCAAGACGCGCTATCTGCGCCGGCGTGCAGGTCCCGTCAGAATATGTGCTGTGGACATGCATGTCAATTATTATCATCTATCTCTGTTTCCTTGTCATCGTCTCCGTACGGCGAAGAAATACCGCGCAGAAAAAGTTCATGGGCAAGGATCATAGCCGCAAGAGAAAGCTTTGACACATCTCCTTCGCTGAAAGCACCGGCTGTGCCTGCCTCCAGCTGAAGGACTCCCAGTTTTTCGGCACGCGCGGTGAGCGGGACGGATATCAGTGAACGTGCGTCGCGGTCAAGAGGCTGGTCCCTTCCTGTGACCACCTTTGATATCCTCATGCTCCTGCCGGAACCGTAAACTTTCCACGGCACGCCGCCGTTTTTTCTTAAGACGCGCTCCGGCAGATCGAAATGCTTCGGCAGATAGAGTTCTCCGTCTATGTCGGCAAGTATAATAAAGACAGCGGCTTCCGGCGCCATCTCCTGCAGAGAGCGCCATGCGCTCTCGATCATAGGAGTAAAGCCCTCTGTCTGAGCCAAAATCGCTGCAAATGTGTCCAGCACCGGGATGAGCCTGTCATAACGATCCCTGAAGTACAAAAGATACGCGCTGATAACGAAAAAGAGGGCAAATACAGACAATGCTTCCGTCCAGCTGAACACTCCGGCGGCAGCAGCCGCCACCGCAGCTGCCGCACATATGACCAGGTTTGTTTTATAGGGCCAGCGCCCAAACTCATTGAGACCTATAAAAGCCGCCACAAGAGCAGCGGCGAACAGCGCAAAGATACCGAATACACAGCTTATGCCCGCTCCCGCGGCCATAAGGATGATCATAATGACCGAGGCCCAGAATCTGCGCGGGCGGAAAAGCACCCGGAGTGAACTCTTACCATTTTTCAAAGTGCAGTTCGTCTCCTTCAAGGGTCATTATTCTGATGCCTTCATAATCGATCACCGCGGCGCTCCCCGCTTCGCGCCCTTTGGGAATCGTGGTGGAGCCGGGGTTCAAAAATATCGTTCGCTCTTCACGGGAAAGAGAGCATATATGGGTATGGCCTGAGATCGCGAGGTCCACGTCGCTGCGCAGCGCCATCGCTCTCAGCAGCGGGAAGTTGTCTCCGTGCATCATAAGTACCCTGCGCCCGTTCCAGAGAAGAGAGACACAGCTCTGCATCTCCGGTTCCAGCACCATCGCGTCTACTGCCGCATCGCAGTTGCCCTGTGCTATGATGACGCGCCCGCCGTGTTTGTGGAATACATTTATATCATCTGCCAGGTCTGCCGGCGTATAGCCTCCGGGAATCGCGTTCCGCGGACCGTGGTAAAGGACGTCGCCCGCATGCAGCACCGTTTTTACTCCGGGGCCGAAAAGGGACAGAGCCTTGCGCCACGCACAGCAGCTTCCATGCGTGTCTGAAAGCACCCCTATCTTTCTGTCGTTTATCGTTTCCGCAAACATAAAGCTGCGGCACCTCTCTCTCGAAAAATCTGTGTTTTATATTATAATTCAGAGCAGCAGTAAAGATAAACAGTCAAGGGGGCAAATCCGATGAATATAGATATAAAAAATCTTCCGGATCAGAATATGTTTCAGCTCGTCAAATCACTTGAGCTCGTTTCCGCGCGCGTTTTGGATTCTGTCATCAAATCAGGGCAGCTGGCTTCCTCTGCCACACCTGAGATGCAGATGCTTTTCGAACAGTGGACGGAATGCATAGGCGGAGCAATAGCTGACGCAGCCGAAAAAGAGGGCGCGATCGTCCCGGATAAGCTGGCGCAGGAGATAGGCGTGACTCCGGCTACCGTGATCTCACTTTCGCTTGCTCTGCACCGCATGGGAAAGATAAAAATAACCGAGATAAAAGCGTCACCTTCAGACGGCGCCAATACCGAGATCTGCGGCTGCCTTAAGTAGCGTCTTTTTTTATCTCTTATAAAGCTATATACTTTCTGCCGTGTGTGAGGGCACATTTTGATCTGTTCAGGGGGAAGGGTTAAATAATGGCAGAGGAAAAACTGCTTGAATTAAAGGATCTGCACGTCTCTGTAGACGGACGCGAGGTCCTGAAGGGCGTATCTTTATCGGTGGACGCCGGGGAAATACACGCGCTTTTCGGCCCCAACGGCTCCGGAAAGACGACGCTGCTGAATACCGTGATAGGTTTTTCGAGGTATAAAGTAACCGGCGGATCTATCCTGTTCAAAGGACAGGATATAACAGATGCAACTATAGACGAACGGGCGCGTATGGGGATCGGGATCTCATTCCAGAGACCGCCCACCGTAAAGGGCGTCACATTGAGGGCCCTTGCATCTCTCGGAAGAGACGGGCTTTCCGCGGAAGAGATCGAAAGCGCCGCCGCAAACCTGGACGCGGCAGAGTTTCTCGACCGCGACATCAACGCCGGGCTGTCAGGCGGAGAGATGAAACGCACCGAGATGCTGCAGATAATACTGCAGCAGCCGGAGCTGGTCTGCCTCGACGAACCGGAATCCGGCGTTGACCTGGAAAACATGGCCCTTATAGGACGCGCCGCGCGCATAGCGCTCGGGCGCGAGGTGCCAGGCGGCCAGTGCACCCGTCTGAAAAAGAGCCTGCGCAGCGGCTACAGGGCAGGACTGGTGATCACGCATACCGGACAGATAATGGATCATATCTATGTCGACAAGGGGCATGTGCTGATGAACGGGGAGATAGTCTGCTCCGGCAACGCGCAGGAGCTGCTCGGCGAGATTCGCAGCCACGGGTATACGGAGTGCTTCCGCTGCGCCGGCTGTGACAGGAGGAACTGAAAATGAAAGAATACCGCGTCGAAGAACACCTCGGCGATTTTACAAGCGAAGCTCCGCATCATGACGAGATAAAAGATCTCTCCGCGCTTGCTGATGCGGACAGGAAAAGGCTGCTGCGGGCAGGCATAGACAAAAAGCAGCCGGCAGCCGGTACTTTCGTACACTCCGACCACAACACGGTGTACTGCAACTCACGTCTCAAAGGGGTAGAGCTTGCCCCGATATCATACGCGCTTTTCAAACACGAATGGCTCAGGGATTACTACTGGAAGATAATGGACAGGGACAAAGACGCCTTTACCGAGCTTGCAGCGGAACGCAAAGAGGGCGGCTACTATATACGCAGCGAAAAGGGAGCAAAGGTAAACTATCCCGTACAGGCCTGCATGTATCTTGAAACAAACGCTCTTGCGCAGGACGTCCACAACATCGTTATAGCTGAAGAGGGCTCCGAGCTCAATATCATATCCGGATGCGCATCCGGGCCCAACGTCAGCTCCGGACTGCACGTAGGCGTATCGGAAATGTACGTCAAAAAGGGAGCTACACTGTCATTCACGATGGTGCACGACTGGGCCGAGGAGATGGCCGTGCGTCCCCGCACGACTGTGGTCGTGGAGGAAGGAGGGCGCTACATATCGAATTACGTCTGTCTTAAGCCCGCAAAGGATCTGCAGATGTATCCCACAGTATATCTGAACGGTCCGGGCTCCGCCGCGACATTCAACACCGTGCTGATGGCGGGCCCCGGCTCGAAGATGGATACCGGTTCGCGCGTATATCTGCGCGGCGCCGGTACACGCGCTGAGATCGTATCCCGCTCAGTTTCCACAGGGGGCACTATATATGCACGCGGACACCTTATCGGCGAAGCATCCGGCGTAAAAGCGCATCTTGAATGCAACGGGCTGCTGCTCTCTGACAACGGAGTCATCCTTGCTGTGCCTGAGCTCGAGGCCCGCCACAGGGATCTTGAGATGTCTCATGAGGCGGCTGTGGGCAAGATCAACCAGGAGGAGACCGAATACCTTATGGCGCGCGGTCTTTCCGAAGCAAAGGCCCAGTCGCTGATAGTCAAGGGTTTTCTTTCACTCGATATCTTAGGGCTGCCGGAAGCTCTGAAAAGCGACATAGACAGGATAATAGAAGAGTCCGCCGCCGCGGGAGCTATGTAAAAGCCGGCAGAAATAAAATACATAACAGACCGCAAGGACAACTGTTATGGACCTGTACGAAACAAAAACCGCCGCAAAGGCGGTTTTTATTTTTATTCTGCGGTTTTTTGCTTGACCTCACATCTTTAAAAGACTAAACTTTTAAGCTGTAAGCGAACGCATATTCGGGCGCCATGCCCGGGGAAGGAGATCATTTATGGACGCAAGCGGCCCCAGTCCTGAACAAACTGGACCATATAATTTATCTTTCCGCTGACGTTCGCCGGCTTTCTGTGCCCGCGGACATGATGCGGGTACGGGGGAAATTCCATGCTGAGAATAACAAAAACAACAGAGGCGCGGCTCGTTGAGCTTTCTCCGAACGATATAGAGGCGGGCGCATGGATCAGTCTTGTGCACCCGACTACCGAAGAACTCTCCGCGGCCGAGAGGATCACAGGGGCGCCGCAGGACTTTATCCGCTCTGCGATGGACCCTGAAGAGTCTTCGCGCATCGAGATCGAGGACAACCATATCCTCGTTCTTATCAACGTTCCTCTGAACCGGGATCCGAACGACTACTCATATGACACGATACCGCTCGGCATAATAATCACGCCGGACTATTTCGTTACGATATGCCAGGAGTACAACGACATCATCCAGAATTTTTCGGAATCGCGCTTCCGCTATTTCTGCACCTATAAGCGGACGCGCCTGCTCTTTCAGATCCTTTACCGTTCGGCGATGCTCTTTCTGAAGGATCTGCGTCAGATGACGCGGCGTTCTGATCAGATAGAACAGGATCTGCGTAAGTCGATGAAAAACGCCGAGCTTTTTCAGCTGCTCGATCTTCAGAAGGGGCTTACCTACTATTCCATGTCGCTCCGCTCCAACAAAGTCGTAGTCGAACGCCTGCTCAGGCTCTGCTCCAATCCGCAGGTCAGCCATATAATAAAATTCCGCGAAGAGGATGACGACCTTCTGGACGACGTGAGGGTCGAATACGATCAGGCAATAGAGATGGCTCAGATCCAGACTGACGTCCTTGCAGGGATGATGGACGCGTTTGCTTCCGTAATATCGAACAATCTGAACATCGTAATGAAATTCCTGGCGTCGATAACCATAGTGATGGCAATACCAACGATGGTGGCAAGCTTTTTCGGGATGAACGTCCCTGTCCCATGGGAGACTCATACAATGGGATTTGCCATCGTTTGCGTGCTCGCATTTGTGCTCACTGTGGCAACGACCTGGGTGCTCTGGAAAAAGCGGCTCTTTTAGCCCGGGGACCGCCGGTCCTGCCGCATAAGCCCCGCGCATAAAAGAAAGAAAAAGCCTTCCGCTTTTAATCATACGGAAGGCTTTTTGTCATCTCTTATTCGTCAGGCTCAGTACCCGAGTTCCTCTCCGACTATTATTACATGGCATTCGCGCCCGATAGGCGCGCGCTCAAGCAGCATTACCACACGGCAGAGCCTGTCATCGCTGCTGCAGTCGGAGCAGCGTCCGGTCACGGCACATGGCGTTCTGCGCGAAAGGCGCATCGCATTCGGAGGAGTCGCCTGATTGCGGGCGCGTTTGAGCGCTGAATGGACATCCGGCGCTATCTTGTTGACGCCGATTATATATATTATACTGCCGGGCCCCCAGGACATCGCTGCGGTACGGTTGCCGGTACCGTCGATATTCACTATCACACCGTCCATCGAAAGCGCATTGGCGCTGGTGACGAACCAGTCTGATGTAAGCTCGGCAAGCAGCGCTTTTTTCCTCTCGTCTTTTGTCATGTCCGGGGCCCAGTGCTCCGCTGTAACACAGCCTTTTTTCTTAAGCGCCTCGGGAAGCCCTATTTCACGGACCGTAACGCTGCCGGGAATCCCTACCGTGGAACCGTCTGGAATCAGCGCAAGGGCCGCTTCGCGGGCTGCCGCGGCATCCTTTGCAAAGGATGCATGAAAGCCGCGGGCCTCGAGCGCTTTGCATACGTTTTCGGCAAGAACTTTGTTTGCCGAATGCTTCGCCTCACAAAAATCCATACATATTCACCGCCTGTGATAAGTATTTTTATGTCTCAATCAAATTATAATTTATATTTCGGAGATAGCGCCATAACAAGCCGTTTAAGTCAGAAGGACGCCACGCGCCGGCAGGACCGCCTCTGCTGCCGGCAGTCCGCATAATTCGCAAAAGCGCCTCAGTACAAAAGATGAGGCGCGCAGGACCGCACGCCTCATCTTTTATCGGCAGATCATACCCTGGTTATATCTCATAAGCCTCCGGAGCATCCTGTTCTTCCTGCCCGATGTTGACCAGATTTTCCCTTGAGAATTTGTTCGGCAGGAAATCCTTCGCGACCTGAGGGAAGAGTATGTAGGAGAGAACGTCTTCCGGCTGCGTGCACCAGATGCCTATCTCTTTCTTAGCCTGCTCTATCTCCGGCGGTATCTTTTCACCCGGACGGCAGGTTATAGGTTCCTCATCGCCGAGGACCAGTTTCTGGACCTCAGGATCCACGGGCGCCGGGGTTCTTCCGTAATAACCGCGGAAATACTGCTGGACTTCATTCGGGACCATTTTCCAGCGTTTGCCGGTTATCACGTTCATCGCTGCCTGGGTCCCCACTATCTGGCTTGTCGGAGTAACGAGCGGAGGATAGCCCATCTCTTTGCGGACGCGCGGGACCTCTTCCATAACTTCGGCAAACTTATCCAGACAGCCTCCCTCCTTAAGCTGGCTCTGAAGGTTCGAATACATGCCGCCCGGTATCTGATAGAGAAGGATATTGATGTTGACGCCGGAGATACCCATGACTATATCTTTATATTTTTCACGCAGCATCTGGTAGTGTTTCGCTACCGGCAGCAGCTTCTCAAGCGAAAGGCCTGTATCAAGCGGGCCGCCGGCAAGAGCCGCTATTATGGTTTCCGTTGCCGGCTGGCTCGTACCCATAGCAAAGGGCGAGATAGCGCAGTCTACTATATCGGCTCCGGCTTCAAGGGCGGCAAGATATGTCATCGCCGCCATGCCGCTGGTATAGTGGCTGTGGATCTGCACCGGCAGATCGACCTTTTCCTTTATCGCCTTTACCAGCGAAGAAGCGGCTACAGGCGAAAGGAGTCCCGCCATGTCTTTGATGCATATCGAATCCGCGCCCATATCAGCCATGTCGCGAGCCTGCTTTGCAAACAGCTCAAGCGTGTGCACCGGCGATATAGTGTAGGATATCGTCATCTGCAGCGTTCCGCCCTCTCTTTTGACGGCGTCGGCCGCGATCTCCATGTTGCGCAGATCGTTCAGCGCATCGAATACCCTGACTATGTCTATTCCGTTGCCGATGGCGCGCTTCACGAACTCACGCACGACTTCATCGGAGTAGTGGCGGTAGCCGACTATGTTCTGACCGCGCATCAGCATCTGCGTCTTTGTCTTTTTCAGACGCTTTCTTATCCGGCGCAGCCTGTCCCACGGATCCTCGTCAAGGAAGCGCATAGCAGCGTCGAATGTGGCGCCGCCCCACATCTCTATCGAATGATAGCCGACTTCGTCCATTGCCTCGCAGATAGGGAGCATATCGTCGGTGCGCAGACGCGTGGCCATGATCGACTGGTGGGCGTCGCGGAACGCCGTTTCCATTATTTTGGCGCGGCGTTTTGCCTCAGGCTGCTGCGGGGCGGGTTTTTTGTCCTTAACTACCACGACGCGCTCAGCCTTATCGGCCTCTTCTTTAGGAGCTGTCGTGACTTTTGTCGCTATTACGATGCCATTTTCTGTCTTTATCTTTTTTTTGATCTCAACCATATCCGCTTGTTACCCTTCTGTCTGCATATCTGCAAGATGCTTGTACAGACGCCATCTGTCGCTGAGAGATCTCTTTTCCTCTTCAAGAAGCTGTGCCGCTTCTTTCGGGGCAGTTGTCTTCAGACTCTTATATCTCACTTCGCCGTAAATGTAATCCTCAAGAGGCAGAGACGGTTCCTTGCTGTCTATTATAAGCGGGTTTTTGCCTGAGGCCGCCAGTTCCGGGTTGTATCTCATAAGCACCCAGTGACCGCTGTCGACGGCTTTTTTCTGCTGTTCAAGACCCTTTACCATATCTATGCCGTGCGCTATGCAGTGGCAGTAGGCAATGATAAGAGACGGTCCGTCATATGCCTCTGCTTCTTCAAATACTTTGACCGTGTGCGCATCGTTGGCACCTATCGCCACCTTGCCTACGTAGACGTTGCCGTAGCTCATTGCCATAAGTGCAAGGTCCTTTTTGCCGATGCGCTTTCCTGCCGCGGCAAACTTGGCAACCGCGCCGCGCGGCGTCGACTTGGACGCCTGTCCGCCGGTATTTGAGTAGACTTCAGTGTCAAGCACCAGTATGTTGACGTTCCTGCCGGAGGCTATTACGTGATCAAGTCCGCCGTAGCCTATGTCGTATGCCCAGCCGTCTCCGCCGACACACCAGACTGATTTCTTCGCCAGGTCGTCTATCACCGATTCAAGTTCCTCGCCCTCGGGGCTCCAGTTATGCTCCAGATAGGCCTTTATATCGGCGATGCTGTTTTTCACCGCGCGAATCTCCGATTCCGTCTTCTGCGGAGCTTCGAGGATCTGCTTTACCCTCTCTTCCCCGATCTCCGGGGCCATCTTGCCAAGCAGTTCTTCCGCATACTCTCTGCGTTTGTCTATGCTGAGACGGAAACCGAGACCAAATTCAGCCGCATCCTCAAAGAGTGAGTTGCTCCATGCGGGGCCGTGTCCTTCATCGTTGACCGCCCACGGCGTCGTCGGCAGGTTGCCGCCGTATATCGACGAACAGCCCGTAGCATTCGCTATTATCGCCCTGTCGCCAAAGAGCTGCGAAAGCAGCTTAAGGTAAGGAGTCTCGCCGCATCCGGCGCAGGCGCCTGAGAACTCAAAGAGCGGTCTGAGCAGCTGCACGTCTTTGACTGTGGCCGTGTTGAGCTTCTCTCTGTCTTCACCGGCAACGTCGGGGATAGAGAGGAAGCAGTTCCAGTTGGCGCGCTCTGTCTCTCTGAGCGGCATCTGGGTCTTCATCACCAGCGGGCGCTCCGTTTCTTCTTTTTTGGCCTTGTTTACCGGGCAGTTGCTGACGCAGAGACCGCATCCGGTGCAGTCTTCAGGCGCGATCTGAAGCGTATAGGCCTTGCCTTTGAAGGCGGGCCACTTGGCGTCCGCATGCTTGAATGTCTCCGGAGCTTCATCAAGGATACGTTTGTCGTAGACCTTTGAGCGGATAGCCGCATGCGGGCATATAAGGACACATTTGCCGCACTGTATGCAGGCGCCGGGATTCCAGACCGGGATGTCTATCGCTATGTTGCGCTTCTCATACTGCGTCGTAGCGCTCGGGTAAGTTCCGTCTTCCGGCAGCGCAGACACCGGAAGGAGGTCTCCATCAAGAGCCATCATCGGTCCGAGGACGTCCTTTACAAATTCCGGGGCGTCGTCCGCTACAGGAGCCTTGATGTCAAACGTACTCGTGGCCTTTTCTGGCACTTTGACCTGATAGAGGTTATCGAGCGTAGCGTTTACCGCATTTATGTTCTTATCTACTATCGCCTGGCCCTTTTTGGTGTAGCTCTTTATTATCGAGTTCTTGATAGCATCTATCGCTTTGTCCTGAGGCAGTATGCCGCTTATCGCGAAGAAGCAGGTCTGCATTATCGTATTGGTGCGTGAGCCCATGCCTGTCTCTTTCGCTATCTTGACTGCGTCTATGACATAGAACTTGAGATGTTTGTCTATTATCTGCTTCTGATAGCTGTACGGCAGCTTGTCCCATATCTCATCGGGGCCGAAGGGGGCGTTCAGAAGGAACGTGCCGCCGTCCGCAGCGTTTTTCAGTATGTCAAGCTTCTCGACAAAGCTGTAGACATGGCAGGCCAGGAAGTTTGCCTTATTGATAAGGTAGCTGGCATAAATCGGATCCGGGCCGAAGCGCAGATGGCTTACCGTTATTCCTCCGGACTTTTTGGAGTCGTAGCTGTAGTAGCCCTGCGCGTACAGGTCTGTTTCCTGTCCGATGATCTTTATCGAGTTCTTGTTTGCACCTACTGTGCCGTCTGAACCGAGACCATAGAAGAGGCAGCGCACGGTACGCGGATTTTCGGTATCATAAGAGGGGTCGTAGGGCAGACTTTTGAATGTGACGTCGTCCTCTATGCCTATCGAGAAGCTGTCTTTCGGCTCGAGCTTCTTGAGCTCGTCAAATACGCCCTTGACCATTGCGGGAGTAAAGTCCTTCGAGGAAAGACCGTAGCGTCCGCCGACTACTTTTATGCCGCTGCCGCAGAGAGCTTCCTTAACGTCCGCGCAAAGGGGCTCGCTTATCGCCGCGGGATCTTTCGAGCGGTCAAGTACGGCTATCTTTTTGACGGAAGCAGGCAGCGCGTTCTTAAAGCGGCTGATATCGAAAGGCCTGTAGAGATGCACGGAAAGGACTCCGACCTTCTCTCCCTCTTCGATCATATGCATTACCGTCTCCAGCGCCACAGCTGCGCCGCTTCCCATTATCACTATCACACGATCCGCGTCGTCGGCGCCGTAATAATCAAAGAGATGGTACTGACGGCCGGTCTCTTTTGCGAACCTGTCCATAGCGCCCTGGAAGATATCCGGCATTGCCGCATAGTAGGCGTTGGCGCCCTCTCTGCTCTGGAAGAAGACGTCGGGGTTCTGCGCGGTCCCGCGTACGAACGGGTTGTCAGGCGTAAGTCTGGCGAAGCGGTGCTCGCGCACAAGATCATCATCTATGCAGGCCCTCATCGTATCATAGGGAATCTCTTCTATCTTCATCTCTTCATGGCTGGTGCGGAAGCCGTCAAAGAAGTGCAGCACCGGCACGTGCCCTTCAAGAGTGGCCATCTGTGCGATCAGTGCGTTGTCGGTCGCCTCCTGCACCGTGGCTGAGCATAGCATAGCCCAGCCGGTGCCGCGCACGGCCATAACATCGGAGTGATCTCCGAATATCGAAAGCGCATGCGTGGCAATGCTTCTTGCGGTAACATGCATAACAGTGCTCGTGAGCTCACCTGCGATCTTGAACATATTGGGAATCATAAGCAGGAGCCCCTGTGAGGCGGTAAATGTCGTGCCGAGCGACCCTGCCTGCAGCGCTCCGTGGTAAGCGCCGGACGCGCCGGCTTCGCTCTGCATCTCCGCTACCAGCGGCACAGTTCCCCAAATGTTCGGGCGTCCCTCAGCCGACCACTGATCAGACCACTCGCCCATCGGAGACGAAGGTGTTATTGGATAGATAGAGATAACTTCATTTACGGCATGGGCCACATGCGCCGCCGCTTCGTTGCCATCTACCGTCACCATCTTCTTTTGTCTCATATCAGTTTACCTCCTGCGGTTATCGCCAACATTTAGAGAAATTTGGATTAATTGTCAGCCACGATATTATTACACATCATGCAAAAAAAAGCTATAGCCGGAACCCAAGGAATACAGAGCAAACAGACGGCAAGCGAATACCCCTTTTGTTCGCTGTCAATCTGAAAACTTTACATTATGCCAAAGTGATTCGCCGGAGCTTCTTGATAGTATTCTTAATTTTAAAAATCTTATATAGCAAATGAAATATACCAATGCTATGTCAACATTATATATCAAAAATGTTTAATTTGAGCACACAGGCCGGGTGACTGGAAAGCATCATCCGGCCTGCGTGTTATTTCGCTGCGTACACCGCGTCGATAAGCGTCCCGTCACGGTACTCGACTGCCGCAATGAGCCTGTCACAGTCAAATTCTATCGTTTCCGGCACACCGGTAAGCTTTTCCACTTCTTTTTTCAAGGAAGATATGTCTTTGACCGCAAGCCCCGCTTTCAGAGCGGCCTCAAGCAGTTCGGGGCGGCGGCTGTTTATGCATATGCCGCGCTCCGTGACGATCGCGTCCACAGTTTCCCCCGGCGTCGTTACTGTTGTGACTCTCTCTTTTACCGAAGGGACGCCGCCCCTGAAAGAAGGGCAAACGACGATCGACAGCTTTGCTCCCGCAGCTGTGTCCTGATGTCCGCCTGACGCCCCCCGCAGCACGCTGTCGTTGCCGGTTAGCACGTTTACGTTAAAGTCAGTATCGACTTCGAGCGCCGCAAGTATCACACAGTCAAGGTTGTTGACGAGAGCCCCCGCGTTGAACGGATTCGCGTACCATGAAGCGTCGATCTCTATATGACCCGGGTTTGAGATCATCGATCTTGTGACTGCGGCGTCGAACGACTGCACGTCAAATACCGTCTTAAACAGCCCCTTATCGTGCATGGAAGCCATATAACCGCCGACTCCGCCGAGTCCGAAACTTCCCGTTATTCCTTTTTCCGTCATGTACTCTTCAAGATAAACGGCTGCGGCAAGGCTCGCCCCGCCGACTCCCATCTGGAATGAGAAACCCGGTTCAACTATGCCGGACGCCTTCATCAGCTTAAAAGAATCCTCCGCTATACGCAGGTCTACCGGGTTGCGCGTTATGCGCGCAGCGCCTGTGGCTATCTTCGACGGGTCACCTATACTCTCCGTTACAACGACCTGGTCTACAAGATACTGCGGTATGGATATCTTCGGTGACAGCGGGTATTCGACGAGATTGTCGGTAACAGCTATCACATGCGCGGCGTTTCTCGCGTCCGTTATCGCATATCCGAGAGAACCGCAGGCTGATGGCCCGTAACATCCGCTTATATTGCCGAGGCAGTCGCAGGCAGGCGCGGCAAGAAAAGCGACGTCTATTTTTATAGCGCCCTCTTCGATAGCGCGAGCCCTTCCGCCGTGACTTCTGATGACAACGGGGATATCTGTTTCCCCGCTTGAGAGGAGTTTACCAAGCCTCCCCCGGACGCCGGACGTGTACAGCTTACCGATCAGCCCGCTTCTGATATAGTCTGCGACACAGTCATGTGCGTCCGGGATCGAGCTCGGCGCGAAGGTGAGGTTCCTGAGACCCATGGCCTCCATCTCTTTAAGAACCATGGGGATGACAGCGTCCCCGCTGCGCAGGTGATGGTGGAAGGAAACAGTCATGCCGTCCGTCAATCCGGATCTTTCGATCGCTCTGCGCAGCGAGGAAGCAACTTTATCTCTGCACGGCGCGCAAGCCTTGACAGGCAGAGACGCCCGTATCTTGCCCTTAAGCCCGCCGGTTATTACCGAAAACGGCGAGCTGTACGGTTCGAATGCTCCGACCCCGGGTATTTCCAAAGGGACCAGTCTTTTAAGAGAGTTCAATACGCTTTTCATCGGTTTATTCCACCTTTATTCCGTAAAGCTCCGCAAGTTCCAGAAGGTGTCTCGACCTGGCGACCACCGGAGCGTCCACCATCCTGCCGTCTACTGAGACCACGCCTTTGCCGTCCCGTTCTGCTTTTTCCGCCGCTTCCATGACGCGGCATGCTTTGCGCAGTTCCTTCTCAGCAGGGATGAAGGCTTTGTGTATCACGGCTATCTGGCTCGGATGTATGCATGCTTTGCCGGTGAAACCGAGCCCGACTATCTCTTTCGTCTCCCGCAGGAGTCCCTCGCTGTCCTGAAGATCGGCCCATACCGTGTCGTATGAATCGACTCCCGCCGCATGGGCCGCCGCCACTACCCGGCACCTTGCGTAAAAGAGCTCGCGCCCCTCTTTTGTCTTCTGAATGCCCATATCGGCAGTAAAATCCTGACCGCCTATCGTGAGCGCGGAGACCCGCGGCGATGCCGATGCAACTTCAAAAGCCCTTTCAAGGCCCAGCGCCGTTTCGATCATCGCGTGTATCTTTACGGAATTTATAGGCATACCGCATTCTTTTTCGATTTTTGTTATCTTTTCATCAGCGAAGAGAATGTCAGAAGGGCCGCTGCACTTGGGCAGGCGAACCGCGGCCGGGGCACAGGGGATGATCTCCTCTATGTCTTTTTCAAAAAACTCCGTATCCGCCCCGTTTACTCTGACTGTGACAATGAGCTCTTTGAAATCATAATTTTTCAGAAATTCCGCTACCATTTTGCGGGCCGCGTCTTTTTCGGTAAGAGCAACAGCGTCCTCAAGGTCGAGCAGGATACTGTCGGCTCCGAATACCGGCGCGTGCTGGATCATGCCGGGAGAATCGCCGGGGATGTAAAGCATGGATCGGCTCGCCCTCACCGTACTTCACCTTCCTCCCCGGCCGCGCGTTCAAGCGCGGTCTTAAGGCGCGCTCTTAAAGTGATCTCTATGGCTCCCTGATCACATATGGAGATCCTCGCGCAGGTAACTTTGTATTCCTTCAGGATATCGTCCACGAGCGCCGCTGTCCTTTTGCTAAATATCACGCTGTTTGCACCGCTGTATTCCAACTCCGTCCCTTCATAAGCCGGAAAGACAGTTACGATGCAGTCCGAGGACTCAAGTGTGCCGGCAACGGCACTTCTTACTATTTTCATAACGGTATGCCACCTTTCTTGATCGTGCTGAATCTTTGCCCGGGCAGCTTATAAGCTGCCGCGCACTATAATCTGCCGGCAACAGCGGTCAGGAATTCTTCGGATGTAAGCTGTTTTTTGTCAGTAAGCTCGGATATCGCAAAAATATCCTTTGTCATCTCTCCGTTCTCGATGGTCTCTACGGAAGCCTTCTCCATGCGGTCGGCAAATGAGCAGAGTTTTTCGTTCTTATCAAGCTCGCCGCGCTTCCTTAAAGCGCCGCTCCACGCAAAAACGGTGGCCATCGGGTTGGTCGATGTCTTTTTACCTTCAAGGTACTGGTAGTAATGGCGCGTAACTGTGCCGTGAGCCGCTTCATATTCATAAATGCCTGCGGGAGAAACGAGAACAGACGTCATCATTGCAAGGCTGCCGAATGCGGTGGCGACCATATCTGACATAACGTCGCCGTCATAGTTTTTGCATGCCCATATGAACCCGCCGTTTGAACGGACGACCCTTGCCACGGCGTCGTCAATAAGCGTGTAGAAATAAGTTATGCCTGCCTTCTCAAAATCAGACTTAAACTCTTTCTCATATATCTCATCGAATATGACTCTAAATCTCTGGTCATACTTTTTGGAGATCGTGTCTTTGGTGGAGAACCAGAGATCCTGCTTCATATCCAGAGCATATTTAAAGCAGGAGCGCGCAAAGCTCGATATAGAGTCGTCGAGATTATGCATTCCCATCGCAACGCCGGGACCTGTGTATTCGAAGATCGTCTCTTCCTGCCCCTTGCCGCTGCTGCCGTCGGACGGTTCAAAAACCATTTTCAGAGCTCCGGCGGAGGTGATGCTCATCTCAACGTCCTTGTAAATATCGCCGTAGGCATGACGAGCTATCGTAATAGGCTTTTCCCAGGTCCTGACGGTCGGGCGCACCCCTTTTACCATGATAGGAGTACGGAAAACTGTGCCGTCAAGGATACTTCTTATCGTACCGTTCGGACTTTTCCACTGCTTTTTCAGCTTGTATTCTTCAACGCGCTGAGCGTTCGGTGTGATCGTCGCGCATTTGACCGCGACGCCGTACTTTTTCGTCGCCTCCGCCGCTTCGGAGGTCACCCTGTCGTCGGTCTCATCCCTGTGCTTCAGGCCCAGGTCGTAATATTCGGTCTTGAGCTCCACGTTGGGAAGTATCAGGACATCCTTTATCTGTTTCCACAGGATCCTCGTCATCTCGTCTCCGTCCATCTCAACTATCGGGGTGGTCATCTTTATCTTAGGCATTCTTTTCTCCTCCTTTATCTGTTAACGTTCATTCTCTTTCGCATAGAAATTCATCAGGCAGCCGGCTGTTATCACTGCCCGGTCGTCATTTGTAAGCCCCGGCATTTCGAGGGTTATCTCCTTTTTCACACCATTCGCTGAGATCAGCTGCGCGCTTATCTTCTCTTTTCCATTCTCTATGGCGCTGCGGACACCCGGAATGAAAAGCCACTGATTCGTTTCAAACATTCCTCTGCAGCTCTTTGAAACAATGAACGGGATCATTCCCCAGTTGATAAGGTTGCTGCGATAGCGTTTTGTCGCATATTCTTCGGCGATATTCGCCTGTCCTCCCAGTACTTTCTGAGAGGAAGCAGCCTGTTCACGCGCCGAACCGTCGCCCGGTCTGACCGCGAAGATAAGGCTGCCTATCGCAGTTTCGCCCCCGGCTTCCAAAACTCCGGCAAACTCAAAAAGCTTCTTTACTTCTTCAGGAAGCTCCTTCCCTTCTTCAACTGCTTTTCTGCGTGCGGCTTCAAGAGCTTCCGCTTCTTTCGCGCGTTTTACATAAAGCGGGTCCTTGCGCGACAGCGCAAACTGTGCGAGCTTAACGGGGTTCGAACGCAGCGAGGACGTCTCTCCCGAAGGTATCAGTTCGTCAGTTGTAGTCACGGGGTCTGTTATCACCGAGGCCATCCTGAGCAGCATATTGTCGGCAAGCGGCCAGACCTTCGGCCACGGCTTGATATTTGGGCCATATACCAGCTCGGCCTCTGAGTCTGCTGCGCCAAAACCAT
>JAEEYY010000238.1 GCA_016288355.1 Synergistes sp. | reverse complement strand
TGTACGCAGCCGGTGCCCGCGTCCAGAGTAACGTAGTCCGCGAGAACGAACGGAACGGCACGGTCGTAGAAGGGGTGCAGCGCAAGTGAATGCTCAAGCTTTTCTCCGCGGCATACGATGATCGGTTCCCCGAATGAAAGCTGCGTGGCGCGCTCGACTTCTTCCTTCAGGCCGCAGGCGATGAGGTATATCTTCTCCCCCACTTTGTAGAAGCCGTATTCGAAGTGCGGATGCACGGCGACAGCCATCGAAGCGGGAAGCGTCCACGGGGTCGTCGTCCAGATTATCACGTCTACGTCTTTGCCTTCGAGCTCCGGGAAGAGTTTGGCCGCGTCTGTGTATTTATAGGCAACGAAGATCGACGGCGATGTTTCGTCGCTGTATTCGATCTCTGCCGCGGCAAGGGCTGTCTGGCAGTCTGTGCACCAGTAAATAGCCTTGCGTCCTTTGTAGACGTACCCTTTGTCTATCATTTTTGCGAAGCCTTCGAGCTGTGTGGCTTCGTAAGCGGGTATCAGCGTCATGTAGGGATGCTCCCAGTCGCCGATGCCCCCCAGACGTTTGAACTGGCCTGTCTGGACGTCGGCGAAGGAACGCGCGTATGCCGCGCACCTCTTGCGCAGATCCACGGGATTTATCTTATCCTTGTCGAGATTCTGCTCCTTCAGCACCTTAAGCTCAATGGGAAGCCCGTGGGTGTCATATCCGGGCACGTAGGGCGCGAAATAGCCGCGCTGCCATTTATATTTGACAACGAAGTCCTTGAGGATCTTGTTTGTTGCTGTGCCTATATGAATGCTTGCATTCGCGTACGGAGGTCCGTCGTGAAGTATGAATGACGGCTTGTCTTTGTTTTTCTTTTTAAGTTCGCCGTACAGATCCATATCCTGCCATAACTTTAAAAACTCAGGCTCCCTCTGTGAAAGATTAGCTCGCATCGGAAAATCGGTTTTTGGAAGGAACAGCGTATCTTTATAATCGTTTGCCATGGAACAACCTCCGTTTTAGCGGAATCCCGCTGAAAATAGCATAATGTATAACTTAAGTATTATAGCAGAAATGATCTAAAATTAATAATCCGCACCGCCGGCAGCTTCTGTCCTGCCGTTATACACGGGATCCGGGAAAGATCGACAGAGGTTATATGTGATATAGCCTGAGAGTATTAATTTTCCTCAGCTAAATATTTTCTTTCTTATTGAATTATTACGTATCAACTTATAGAATTAATACATAATGTACTTAATATCACCGCGAGGGGGAAATATCATGGAGCTTAAGGGAAGCAAAACAGAAAAAAATCTGTGGGAAGCATTTGCCGGAGAATCAATGGCACGCAATAAATATACATATTTTGCGTCCGCAGCCAAGAAGGCCGGTTACGAGCAGATAGCCGCAATATTCCAGGAAACAGCCGATAACGAAAAAGAGCACGCGAAGCTGCATTTCAAAGCGCTTTCCGGAATAGGCGACACGCTTGCGAACCTTCTTGCCGCCGCTGCCGGTGAGAACGAGGAATGGACCGCCATGTATCCGCGTATGGCAAAGGAAGCCCGTGAAGAAGGCTTTGAGGATCTCGCAGTTATGTTTGAGGGCATCGGCAAGGTCGAAGCCGAGCACGAGAAACGTTACCGCGCCCTTGCCAAGAATATAGAGGACGGCACAGTTTTCGCGAAGAACGGCAAACTCTTCTGGAAGTGCCGCAACTGCGGAGCAGTCTTCGAACTGGACAAAGCGCCCGAAAAATGCCCCGTCTGCAGCCATCCGCAGGCTTACTTCGAGATCCAGGCAAAGAACTGGTAAGTTTCTGACAAAAAGCATGAAAAAAGAGGCGGCTTCAGTGCCGTCTCTTTTTTTTTGTGTAATGTTTTTACGTGAATAGGTTATTTGAGAGCTTCTTCTACGAATTCCGCGGTCTCGGCCGCATACTTACCAGCGTCCGCAAGGGCTTTTTCCATCCTGTCGCGGCACTCTTTGGCAAAGGCTTCGTCTTTAATGCCGGGCAGGTTTATCTTAACGTTGTAGGCCGCAGCTTTTGCCGCGGCTTCGGCAAAGAGCGCGGCGACGCCTGCGTCGCTTACCGCGCTCGGATTGCCCTTTTTTGCGGCTGCAACGGAAAGCGCGGCAGTCTCCGCGCAGCTTTCAAGGGTGCGGAGCGGCACCGCGGTAGCGGCTTTTGACGCCTCGGCCATCGCGGCTCTGCGGGCTGCTTTCTGCTCATCGGTGTCCTTGGGCATTTTGAGCGCTTTCATAAAGAGATTGAAGGACTCGGTATCCTCGTTCATCAGGTTTATGAAATCGGCGTGAAGCTTTTTGCTGCCTTCGAGAACTTTGCCCATTTCATCCCAGCCGTCTTTGTACTTATCTTTGCCCAGCGTAAGGTTTGACACCATGGATTCAAGCGCCGCGGCAAGAAGTCCGCAGAGTGCGGCTGCGCTTCCGCCGCCTGGCGCCGGTGAATTTGACGCCAGTTCCTCCGCAAAAGCTTTTATTGTCATTTCTTCAAATCTCATTGACAGGTCTCCTCTTGAATTATTATTTTAAAACGGAAGCGGGCCGGATGCCCGCTTCCATGATTATAACCCTGTTATCTGCTTTTTTTGACAAGATCTGTCAGATAGGCGTCGTCAGCTATATAGGGCAGCGTTATATGTCCGTCTCCGCGTTTGCTGTTGAAGGTCTCAACTGTCTCTATCGCATGCTCGTTGCGCGCCCACGCTCTGCGGGCCACGCCGCTGATGACGTCCCAGCTCATGGACTCCATGATTATGCGGTCCACCCTTTCGCTTCCGTCAAGCACCAGCCCGAAACCGCCGTTTATCGCTTTGCCGGTGCCGACTCCGCCGCCGTTGTGCAGCGCAACGAGGCTCATGCCGCGAGCGCAGTTTCCGGCGAAAGTGTGTATCGCCATATCCGACATTATGTTGCTTCCGTCTTTGATATTTGACGTCTCACGGTACGGTGAGTCGGTGCCGGATACGTCATGGTGGTCTCTCCCGAGCATTACAGGCCCTATCTCGCCGTTGCGCACCATCTCGTTGAATTTAAGCGCTATGCGCATCCTTCCTTCTTCATCCTGATAGAGGATGCGGCATTCGGTGCCGACTACGAGCTTGTTTTTCTCCGCGTCGCGGATCCACACCCAGTTGTCGTGATCCTGGAAGCGGCGCTGCGGGTCAATGCAGTCCATAGCAGCCCGGTCGGTCTTTTTCAGATCCTCGTGGCTGTGGGAGAGGCAGCACCAGCGGAAGGGACCGTAACCGTAGTCGAAGAGAAGCGGGCCCATTATGTCTTCGACGTATGACGGGAAAACAAAGCCGTCGAAGGTATCTTTGCCGTTTTTGGCTATCTCCTTCACTCCGGCGTCAAATACCGCGCGCATGAAGGAGTTGCCGTAGTCGAAGAAGTATGCGCCCTTTGCGTGAAGAGCCTTGATGAGTTCAAAATGTTTTCTGAGGCTCTTGTTGACCAGTTCGATGAATGTCTTTTTATCTTCCGCAAGCAGGCGTGTTCTTTCCTCGAAGCTTATCCCCTGCGGGCAGTAGCCGCCGTCGTATACCGCGTGGCAGGAGGTCTGGTCGGAGAGCAGCTCGACTTTTTTGTTGTTGTCGAGCGCGTACTGCAGAAGGTCTACAACGTTGCCTTCATAGGCTATAGAAAGGGCTTCGCCTTTTGACATTGCATCTTCAGCCCATTTGAAGGCTTCGGCAAGATCCCTTGTCCTTCTGCTGACCCAGCCCTGGCTGTGCCGCGTATCTATGCGCGACGGATCGACTTCGGCTATGATCGCTGCAGCCCCGGCTATTTCCGCGGCCTTGGGCTGCGCTCCGCTCATGCCGCCGAGTCCTGAGGATATGAAGAGATGTCCGGCAAGGCCTTTGCCCTCCGGCAGATGGAACATCTTGCGTCCGGCGTTCAGCAGCGTATTGTATGTGCCGTGCACGATGCCCTGCGGGCCTATATACATCCAGCCGCCGGCCGTCATCTGTCCGTAGTTGGCGACCCCGATCGCCGTGGCCCGGCGGAAGTTTTCCGGGTCGTCGAACATGCCGACCATAAGACCGTTGGTGAGTATCACACGCGGAGCTCCCGGGTGAGAGCGGAAGAGCCCGAGAGGATGTCCGGACTGCACAACGAGCGTCTGGTCCTGCGTCAGCACCTCAAGGTATTTTTTGATGAGCCTGTACTGCATCCAGTTCTGGCAGACCTGCCCCGTCTCGCCGTATGTGACCAGCTCATACGGATAGAGCGCAACGTCAAAGTCAAGATTATTGTCTATCATGACCTGGAAGGCTTTGCCTTCGATGCAGCGTCCCTTATATTCGTCTATGGGCCTGCCGCTGAGCCGTCCCTTCGGACGGAAGCGGTAGCCGTATATGCGTCCGCGTTCTCTGTATTCCTTAAGGAACTCCGGGGCTATCTCCTTATGATACTTCTCCGGTAT
>JAEEYY010000237.1 GCA_016288355.1 Synergistes sp. | reverse complement strand
TATTCTGGCGAAGAGAGATGTGACGATCTGGTCCGAAAATACGACAACGTGCTGATCGAACAGACCATGTCCAAGTCCAGATCGCTTGCCGGCGCGAGACTGGGATACGGGATCGCCTGCCAAGAGCTGATCCTGGATCTGAACACCCTGCGCAACTCCACGAATCCGTACAACGTGGGCGCCATGGCCATGGCAGCCGCCATCGGCGTATTGGACAGCGAAGAAAACACACAGGCGAACTGCGACGCAGTCGCGGCGAACAGAGAATTTACGAGCAGATAACTGCAAAGACTCGGTTTCGAACTGACCGATTCGACTGCCAATTTCATATTCATGAAACATCCCGCACTCGATGGGGAATATATTTACGAAGCCCTGAAAGCAAAGGGCGTTCTGGTACGTCATTTCACGAAGGAGCGCATCCGTCAGTATAACAGAGTGACCATCGGCAGCATGGACCAGATGGAGACGTTCCTGGAAACATTGGAAGAAGTAATCAACGAAGGAGGCCGCAAATGAGAGGCGCGCAGATCAACAGAAAAACCGCAGAGACCGATATCCGGCTCAGCCTGGAGCTCGACGGCAAAGGCAAGAGCGACATCAAGACGGGAGAAGGGTTTCTCGATCACATGCTGGAGCTCTTTGCCAGACACGGCAGATTCGATCTGACTGTACAGGCGGAAGGGGACCTGTGGGTCGACTCCCATCACCTGACGGAGGATGTGGGAATCGCGCTGGGGCAGGCCTTTGCGAAGGCTCTTGGAGAAAAGAAGGGCATCGTCAGATACGGCCTCTCGATCATCCCGATGGATGAGGCGCTGATTCTGACCGCCATCGATTTTTCGGGCAGGAGCTTTCTCTGCTACAAGGCGGATGTGCCGGCCGAGAAGATCGGAACTTTCGACACGGAACTGGCCGAGGAGTTCTGGCAGGCTTTCGCGCGGAATGCGGACTGCACGCTGCACATCAGGAAGCTGGACGGCAAGAACTCGCACCACATCATCGAGGGCGTGTTCAAGTCGGCCGCCAGAGCCATTCGTGAAGCGGTAAAGATAGAGGAGGCATTCGCCGATGAAGTGCCTTCGACGAAAGGGGTGTTATAGTGATTGCGATCATTGACTACGGCGTGGGGAATCTCTTTTCCCTGCAGAGCTCGCTGGCATATCTGGGCGAGGCGGCAGAGGTGACCGCCGACGTGGATAAGATCCGCGCCGCGGACAGGATCATCCTGCCGGGAGTCGGCGCCTTCGCCGATGCGGCGGATAAACTGCGTCAGACAGGCATGGCCGATATCGTGGTGGAGCAGGCAGAGGCGGGCAAGCCGCTCATGGGCATCTGCCTCGGCATGCAGCTGCTCTTCGAAAAGAGCTTTGAATACGGTGAGCACGAAGGGCTGGGTCTCGTTCCGGGACAGGTCGTTCCCATTGCGGACGCCGTTCCCGCAGGCTACAAGATTCCGCATATCGGCTGGAACGCGCTGAGGCTGGTAAAAAACAGCGGGACGGGGGCGCCCGACAAGCTGTTCAAATACATCAACGAGGGTGACTACGTTTATTTCGTCCACTCCTTCTACGCGGCCGGGTGCGAAGCATCGACTATCGCCGATACAGAATACGGCGCGCGCCTGACGGCAGCAGTGGCAAAAGGCAACGTTTACGGCTGCCAGTTCCACCCGGAAAAGAGCGGCGGCGTAGGGATGAAGATCCTGAAGGCGTTCTGCGAAATCGAAGGCGGAATGCCCGCAGAGACGGAGGTGCGCCCATGAAGATTTTTCCGGCAATCGATCTATACGAAGGCAAGGCGGTACGTCTATACAAATGCAGATACGACGACTTGACCGTCTACAGCGACGACCCGGCTCAGATCGGGGAGGATTTTGCGGCCAAGGGCACCGAAGCAATTCACATCGTCGATCTGGAAGGGGCGCGGGACGGCAACACGCCGAATTTCGAGTTCGTATGCGAAATCAAGCGCCGCAGCGGACTGTTCTGCGAGATCGGCGGAGGCATCAGGAGCATGGAAGTCGTCGACAGATACATGGACGCTGGGCTGGACCGTGTGATTCTGGGAACTGCGGCAGTGACGGACGAAGCGTTTGCCAAGGCAGCCGTCGACAAGTATGCGGACAGGATCGCCATCGGCGTCGATCTGAAAGACGGATATGTTGCCATCAAAGGATGGACGGAGAAAACGCCGGAGACGGCTTTGGCCTTTTGCGAGAAAATGCAAAGGCTGGGCGTCCGGACCATTATCGTGACGGACATTTCCAAAGACGGCGCCATGAAGGGAACCAACCACGGGCTCTATGAAGAACTTGCAGCCAGGCTTGACATGCAGATCGTCGCATCGGGCGGCGTTTCCAGCCTGGAAGACGTGAAACGGCTGGCGGCGCAGAATATATACGGCGCTATCATCGGTAAGGCGTACTACACGGGAGATATCGATCTTGAAGAAGCGATAGAGGTGGCCAAGTGATAACGAAGAGAATCATACCCTGCCTGGATGTGAAGGACGGCAGGGTCGTAAAAGGAATCAATTTCAAAGAACTTAATGACGTGTCCTCGCCGGTCGAACTGGCCGAGTTTTATACGGCGGCCGGGGCGGACGAACTGGTCTTTTATGATATCACCGCATCCAGCGAGGGCAGGAAGATATTCACGGATATACTTTGCGAGACCGCAAGGCGGGTATTCATCCCCCTGACCGTCGGCGGCGGCATCAGCACGGTCGCGGATTTTGACAGGGTACTCAAGTGCGGCGCGGACAAAGTCAGCGTCAATTCGGGCGCCATCAGGAATCCGGGAATCATCGGTGAAGCGGCCAAGCTTTACGGTGACCAGTGCGTGGTGCTGTCGGTGGACATCGCCAAGATCGACGGCGTCTACAAGGTGTTCTCCAGGGGAGGACGCGACAATACCGGCATGGAAGCGATCGACTGGATCAGGCGGGGCGTTGATGCCGGCGCAGGAGAGATCGTCGTCAATTCCATCGATACCGATGGCGTGAAGCAGGGCTTCGACATCGAAATGCTGAAGGCCGTTTGCAATGCGGTTTCCGTTCCGGTCAGCGCATCGGGCGGCGCAGGATGCATTCAGGATTTCATCGATCTGTTCGAGGCGATCCCGGACATCGACGCGGGGCTCGCCGCATCCATCTTCCATTTTGGCGAAGTGCAGATCGGAGACTTGAAAAGGGCGATGGCAAAGGCCGGGATC
>JAEEYY010000236.1 GCA_016288355.1 Synergistes sp. | reverse complement strand
CGCACAGGAGCAGCAGGGCAAGCACCGCCGCCGCTGTCCACAGGATCACTTTCCGTTTTTTCGTTTTCGCTTCCATGCTCTTCCTCACTGTCGCTGCAAACAGGATACTGCGCCGCTCCTTCTCCGGCAGAGCTTCCGGCGGAACGGAGCTGCCGTCGGGATCAAAGGACGGACGTCTTTCGGACATTATACAACAATCCCGTGAAAAACTGAACCCGTTCCTGGTGGCAGAAGCAAAAAAAGACCGTCTGTCCGCCGCGGCTGCCGGAAACGGATGCCGCACCATCCGCAAGGCAATCATATTCTTTGACATAACAGGCGCGATGGATTATAATTTAGAATTAATTCATTATAACGTCGCGTTCCGTTCCCGGACTGGAAACGAGAGGGAAAAATGACCGTAACCGTAGTCATGTCGACATATAACGGAGAAAAATACCTGAGGGAGCAGATCGAAAGCATACTCCGTCAGGAAGAAATAGAAACAGTGCTTTTTGTCCGTGATGACGGTTCTTCGGACGGGACTCTGGATATACTCAGAGAATATGCCGCAAAGTATCAAAACGTCTCATTTTCGGCGGGAGACAATCTTGGGGTGGGAAGGTCGTTTCAAGAAGCACTGAGAACAGCTCCGAGATCAACTTATTATGCTTTTGCGGATCAGGACGATGTCTGGCTCCCGAGGAAACTGATTGCCGGGATAAACGTTCTGGAGTCATCCAAGTGTAATGGGATCGGGACGCCTCTCTTATACACCTGCAGGACAATTCCTGCAGATAACGAACTCAGACCTCTCAAAGAAGAGAAGAACTATATCGGAATCACTTTCGGTTCCTCGCTGCTTGAAAACCATGCCTCAGGCTGCACATTCGTTTTCAACAGCAGAGCTGCAGAGCTTTTTCTCAGATTTCCTCACGAACAGATCTGCATACACGATTGGGATCTTCTGCGCATAGTTCTTGCCGCAGGCGGAAAAGTTTTTCAGGATGAAAACGGGTATGTGCTATACCGTCAGCACGGGTCAAATGCCGTAGGTGCTGATGTGAGCAAAAAACACAGGGCAGGAAAGATGTTGAGAGGAGATCCTCTTCAGAAACTGAGGGGCAGACTGGTGTTCGCGGATCATCTTCGGAAAACCTATGCCGACGTCATTCCTGAGGATAATCTCAGGATCCTTGACAGCCTGTGTGATTATAACAAGTCGTTTTCTTCAAGGATAGCTTTGATCAGATCAGGAGAGATAGCAAGGACTGACAGAACAGATGATATGATTTTCAAAATACTGTTCCTGTTCGGGCTGCTGTGATTGAAAGCACTGATAAAACCTGGCGCTGTTGTCAGTATTAACGGAGTAGCGTTCCATGTATCAACATTCACGCACAGATGGAAAACTTCATATCGATTTTATTGTGCTGGATATGGTTTGCCTTCAGCTGGCATTTATTCTTGCATATTTTATAAGATATAAAACACTTGTCCTTCCATATAATGATACGGAATACTTTACCCTTGCGGTAGTGCTTGCGCTGGGACTCTTTCTTCTTTCCTTGCTGATTAACAGCTATAATATGATCTTCAAAAGAAATCTGACCGCAGAGATCATAAGCGTGGGCATACAGTCATTGACGCTTCTCGCATTTACGTCCGTTTATCTTTTCGCTCTTCACAGGTCATTGGTATATTCGCGACTGATTGTATACTACACAGTCGCTATTTATGCGGTTCTGGATATCGTTTGCAGGACGGTTCTGAAAACACTGATAGTCAGGAAAGGACTGCTTAATGCAAAAAAGACGAGATCTCTTCTTGTTGTATCGAATACTTCGGAAGATGCGGCCGAGATTCTGAGAGAGATAAAAAACGATCCTGCGGGCCAGTTAAGGATCACCGGAGTCATACTGACAGAGGGAAACACAGAGAAAGAGGTCGAAGGCACTCCGGTCGTTGCGGATATTTCTGAACTTTCCGACTATATATGCAGAGAATGGGTGGACGAAGTCCTGCTTTTCTTCCCTAAAAACGGTATGTTGCCGGAGAATGTGGTAGAAGAGTGCGCCGAAATGGGTGTCACGGTACATAACGTGATCAACCTGAGAAATGTTGACAGAAACAAGCAATTCATTGAGCAGATCGGAAACCGCACGGTTTTGACGACGGCGTTCAATTATATTGCCCCGTATCAAGCCACGATAAAAAGGGCCGCAGATATTGCAGGAGGTATAGTCGGAAGCATCATTACGATCATTATCGGTATCGTAATAGGACCTATCATATTTATCAGTTCTCCCGGACCGATCCTGTTCAAACAGGTCAGGGTCGGCAAAAACGGGAAGACTTTCAAAATACTGAAATTCCGTTCGATGTATCCGGATGCGGAGGAACGCAAAAAAGAATACATGGCACAGAACCGCATAGGCGACGGACTGATGTTCAAGCTTGATTTTGATCCGCGTATAATCGGCAACAGGATCCTACCGGACGGGACGAAAAAGACAGGTATAGGTGAGTTTATTCGTAAGACAAGCCTGGATGAATTTCCACAATTCTTCAACGTTCTGAAAGGTGACATGAGCCTTGTCGGTACCAGACCGCCAACACTTGACGAATGGGAGAAGTATCAGTATCATCACAGGGCAAGACTGGCTATAAAGCCCGGAATAACCGGGCTGTGGCAGGTAAGCGGAAGAAGTGAAATCACGGATTTTGAAGAGGTTGTCAGGCTTGATACGGAGTATATCTGCAATTTCAGACTGAGCCTTGATATGAAGATACTGTTCAAAACCATTATGGTCCTGTTTCAGAGGAAAGGGGCTATGTGATTTCCCGAGATGAGGATGAAATCATTGGTAAGCATTATCGTACCGGTTTATAAGGTTGAGCAGTATCTTTCAAAGTGCGTTGATTCATTGCTTTCGCAAAGCTATGGCGATATTGAAATAATACTGGTAGACGACGGATCACCCGATTTCTGCGGAGTTATGTGCGACGGATTTGCCGAAAGAGACGGCAGAATAAAAGTGATCCATAAGAAAAACGGCGGACTGTCTGATGCCAGAAATGCAGGACTTGCAATAGCATCGGGTGATTTTATCACATATGTTGACAGCGATGATTATGTTTCGGAAAAGTATATAGAGAAACTGCTGCAGGCTTTTGAGAATGACCAGGTGGATATCTCCGTTTGCGGTATTCGTGCTTTTTGCCTGGATGATCAGGGAAACGAACAGCTTTTTCCCGTTAGGCAGGAAAACGGAACAAATCAGCTGTTTGATGCGGACAGAGCTCTAGAGATTATGCTCAGACAGTCGATGTTCGATACCGAAGCATGGGCAAAAATGTATCGGGCATCCCTGATGGATGGTTTTCTTTTTCCGGTCGGACTGTATAATGAGGATCTTGATTCCGTCTATAAACTGTTTTTAAAAGCCGAT
>JAEEYY010000235.1 GCA_016288355.1 Synergistes sp. | reverse complement strand
GCGAGAAACCAGCCTCAAAGAAGTCTGGCGCACCGCTGTAATGCTCAAAGCCGATATAACAGAGGAGCTTCTGATCTCGATATTCTGGCCCGGCACGCCGCTGCACGACGGCGCGGTCGTGCTTGACCGCAGCAGCATAGTTGCGGCAGGGTGTTATCTGCCTCTTACCGAAAAGACCGACATATCCAGATGGTACGGGACGCGCCACCGCGCCGCGCTCGGGGTCACGGAAATGTCGGACTCGATAGCCCTTACTGTATCTGAAGAACGCGGTGAGATAACAGCCGCGATCGGCGGGCATTTTTCAAAGCCTCTCGACGAAGAACAGCTGAATAGGATATGCAACCACTATTTCAGCCTTGAGAGCAGAGAGGTCAGCTTTATGGAGCGCCTGAGGGAAGAGATACAGCAGGAATGGTCCGGAGGCGAAAAGGATGCCCAGTAAAAGAAACGGCTTCGAATTTTTCCTGATGCGCAAATTGAGAGCTGTCGATAAAAGGCTTGCCGCCTTAAGCGAAAGGCTGAACTATAAGGGTGAGCTTATATTTCAGTCCAAAGTGTTTTTTATCTGCCTTTCCCTCTTCATCTCTGTTGCTTTGTGGTTCTTTGTGGCGCTTGACAGCGATTCCGACGCGTCGCGCACGATGAATGTCGATATAAATTACGTAAATCTGCCCACCGGTTTCTCTGTTTATGCGCCTGTCAAGAAGGTTGAGATCAAGGTGGCCGGCAAAATTAATTTTATTTCAGGTGTGAAGGCTTCGGATCTTACTGCCGAGGTCGACCTTACAGGTCTTCAGGCCGGGAAGTATACTCTGCCGATAAATCTTGACGTCCCCTCATTTGCCCGTATGATAAGCATGAGACCGGCCGTGGCCGAAATCGAGATATACCGCTATGTCGAACGCACGCTGGATATAACGGCAAAGACAGAAGGTTCTCCGCCTGAGGGCATGATCCTCTCTTCGGTACTGCTTGAACCGGCAAACGCAGTGATAAGCGGCCCGGAAAGCGAAGTTCTTGCCGTGCAGGGGCTTGAGGCAGTCGTGCCTCTCGGAAAGCTGAATGAAAAAGGCACGGCGCGGGTCAGCATCACGCCCAAAGTACAGCCAGGCGCAAAGACCCAGTCTGCGCCGCAAACGGTGAAACTTGCAATATCGCCTAAAGAGACGGTCGCCTCTGTTAAATTTGAAAATGAGATAGTCGGGGAAAGGATTCCGGTAAAGGTCTCGGTGGTAGGCGCTCCCCAGGAGGACCTGCAGATAGAGTCGATAAAAGTAATACCGGACAGCGTAGCGATCCGCGGAAAGAGTGAAGCTGTGAAGAAGATGCGCTCGCTGGTCCTTCCGCCTGTGGATATAACCGGGCTCGATCAGAATATTCAGCTCATGATACCGATGAGCCCGAAAGATCTTGACGAGAATATAGAGATATCGGGGCCTGACCGGGCCAGGGTCGAGATACGCCTTTCCAAAAAAATGGGCGTTAAGACATTTACAAATGTGCCTCTGAGGATAGAAGGGGCGGAGACCGGCAAAAGCTGGGAGATCTCGCCCAATTCCGTAAGTGTGACGGTAGAGGGCACGCAGATGGCTATCGATTCGCTGACAGGCGGGGTTCCGTGCGAACTTTACGTAGACGTATCGAATATCGTATCGCAGCAGGCTGATCTTCCTGTTCTGGTCAGGAATATGAAGCGGGATATCCAGGTCGTTCAGACAGAGCCGGAACAGGTGCGCGTTACTATATCTGACGGCAAATAAATTCGATCGGTTTTCTCATATATCGAGAGGGGCAACGCAAAATGCAGAACGGAAAAAGACGATTCTTCGGCACTGATGGCGTACGCGACGTCGCAAACAACGGAATGATGCGTCCCGAACAGGCTATGAGGCTTGGAGCTGCCTATACGGCCTTTCTGAAAAAAAACGGAAGATCAGCCCCTAAAATAGCGGTAGGACGCGATACAAGGCGCTCGGGAGAGATGCTTCAGTCGGCGCTGATGGCGGGCATTGCCTCCGCAGGCGGTTCTTCAACGGATCTCGGCGTCATACCGACTCCCGGAGTAAGCAGCGTCGCCTGCACCCATGATTTTGACGGCGGGGCAGTGATAAGCGCGTCGCACAATCCGGCGGAGTACAACGGCATAAAGTTTCTGGACGGCGGCGGCTTCAAGCTTTCTGACGAAGACGAGGCCGAGATAGAATCCATCTTCCTTGACGAAAAGGCCGAACTGCTGGCTGCGCCTGAAAACATCGGAGCTGTGTTAGACGGTTCCCGTCTGCGCAGAGAGTACGCTGGCCGCCTTAAGAAAATAATGACGGATGTAAAAGACTACTCCTGTCCTGTTGTGATCGACGCCGCTAACGGCGCGGCTTCAGCGTTTGTCGAACCTCTTTTTTCCGAATGGCAGGGCAGGGTAACTATAATTGCCAATGCCCCGGACGGCATGAACATAAACAGGAACGTGGGCGTTACTCATATCGATACTCTTGTCTCCGAAGTCATAAAGAATAAAGCGGAGCTTGGCATAGCCTACGACGGCGACACTGACCGCGTGCTGATGTGCGACAGAAGCGGACGCGTTATTGACGGGGATATAATGCTCTGGGTCATCGGGCGCTGGTTTGCGAAGCGCGGACGTCTGGGCGCAGGGGTCACAGCTACGGTGATGTCAAATATGGTCCTGGAGGACCTGCTGGCGCAGGAGGGGATAAAAGTTTTCCGCTGCCCTGTCGGCGACAGATATGTGCTTGACACGATGCGCAGAATGGGGGGAAAGCTCGGAGGAGAGCAGTCGGGGCATATCATAGCCCTTGAATATGCGAATACCGGCGACGGCCTCTGTGCCGGCGTTCTCTTCCTGAAAGCGGTGTCGGAGCTGTGCGAAGACATTTCCACGCTGAATGACCGATTTGACCGTTATCCCCAGGTACTCCGCAATATGCCTGTCAAAGATAAAAAAATGATTATGGAAAGCGAAAAAGTTTCTTTGGCGGCTGCCGCGGCGGAGAAGCTGCTGGGCGCAAACGGCCGCATGCTTCTGCGCCCCTCGGGGACAGAGCCGCTTATCAG
Source organism: Synergistes sp. (assembly GCA_016288355.1). Taxonomy (GTDB): domain Bacteria; phylum Synergistota; class Synergistia; order Synergistales; family Synergistaceae; genus Synergistes. Next base: position 1,180 of record JAEEYY010000235.1, on the reverse strand, counting down.
GATATTCGTGGAATCGCGTGACAAAAAGCTTATGGAAGATGCGGCTGACATAATGGAAGATGCGATAAGGAAAGAGACTGAAGATCATGCCTGACGCATCTTTCAAACCCGTAAGGAAAGCCGTCTTTCCGGTCGCAGGGCTCGGCACGAGATTCCTTCCTGCGACAAAAGATGTCCCCAAAGAGATGATGACTCTGATCGACAGGCCTCTTATCCATCACGGAGTGGATGAGGCTGTTAAGTCAGGCTGTTCCGAGATCATGTTTGTTACCGGGCAGGGCAAAGAGAGCATTCGCCGTTACTTTGAACCTTCCGCGGAGCTTGTTTCCGTGCTGCGCGAAAGAGGCAAAAACGAGCTTGCGGAAAAGATCGACCGGATCCACAGGCTTGCCCGCTTTGAGTATTCGTACCAGGAAAAACCGCTCGGTCTCGGACATGCCGTGCTCTGTGCGGAAAAGTTCTGCAAAGACGAATATTTCGGGCTGATACTGCCAGACGACGTGATGATAGCGGAGCCCACGGTGCTCTGTCAGCTGGAGGCCGTCCGCAAAAAGTATAATTCGTCCGTACTGTGTGTGGAAAAGGTGGCGGAGTGCGATGTGCGGCGCTACGGCATAATAGACGCAGAGGAAACGGAAGACGGTGTCTTCCGCGTAAAGGGCCTCGTCGAGAAACCTGAACCTGAAAAAGCGCCTTCGAATCTTGCTATAATGGGACGCTATCTGCTCTCGCCTTCGATATTCGAATGCCTCAGGAAGATAACGCCCGGCGCCGGCGGCGAATATCAGCTGACCGACGCGTTATCGCTGCTGCTGGAGAAAGAGCCGGTCTATGCTGTCCTTTACAAAGGCACCCGCCTTGACTGCGGAGTAAAAGAAGGATGGATAAAGGCGACTGTGATAAAAGCCCTTAACGATCCTCAGCTGAGAGATATCGTGATAGAAGCCGTAAAGGAAAGCGGAATACATATTTAGTGCATCCCGCGCTTTGGCGTATCACCCGGCTGTGTCAAAATGCATATAAAAAGGCGCTGCACCGAGTGCAGCGCCGATTTTTTAGATAACGAAGGGCTTTGTATAGTTACTTTTGAATCTCCTCCGTGAACGGATAGTAGATCCTGAGTTCGGTTATCTCTTTGAGCGCATTGTCTCCGCGTCCTGACGCGCTTTTCAGACGCTGC
>JAEEYY010000234.1 GCA_016288355.1 Synergistes sp. | reverse complement strand
GGCCCCTGACCGGATGAGCAGCTGCACGGCCGCGAGCCCGTCATGTTTGCCGGCCGCCGTGATGAGCGCGGTCTTGCCGTCTGCGTCCTGGGCGTTGACGTCCGCTCCGGCGGACAGCAGGATACGTAATATCTCAACGTCTTTGATCTCAGCCGCCGCAGCGATCAGGGGCGTCTGATAGCCTTTGAAGCGCGCATTGACAAGCCCGCTGTCTTTTTCCAGAGCGGTCTTCAGTTCCTGAGAGCCGGAGCGGCAGAGGTCGAGGAATTCAGTCTTTGTTATGGCCGATGCTTCAGCCGCCGCAAGCATTGCGGCAAGAAGGACGGCGGCAAAGAGCTTATTTTTCAAAACAGATGCCCCCTTTGTCGAACCGGGAGTGCGGGCATTTTACTTAAAAGAGCCGGACCCTTGCGGGCCCGGCTTCTTTATTGACTATGCTGTTATTTGCCTGCGGCTTCGAGGCGCCTCATAGCCTCGGTGCCATGGATACGATAAGCCCTCAGCGCGTAGTAGCCTATCACGCTGCGCCCTCTGGCATCCTTTGCCCTGGCGTCAGCACCGGCGTCCAGCAGAGCGATGACGACTTCAGGTGCGACGTTCTCATCAAGCGCCTTCATAAGCGCGGTCTCGCCGTCATCTTCCTTGAGGTTGACTTTGGCTCCGGCTTTAAGCAGTACATTGACGCATGCAGGGTTGACGTCTTCATCCATCGCCTTCATAAGCGCGGTCTCGCCGTCTTCGTTCTGTGCGTTCACATCTGCGCCGGCGCTGATCAGGACCTGGAGGATCTCCGGGTTGTTGGCCTTGTCGGCAGCTACCATCAGAGGAGTATCCTGGTCATGGAAGCGTGTGTTGACGAAGCTCTTGTCGCGCGCGATCGCGTCCTGAAGCTCGTGAGCCGAGCCCATACGGCATATCTGGACAAGTTCCCATTCCGTCATTGCCATCGCTGCGCCGGCCGCGAACAGCGCAAAAACGACCGCGAACAGCAGAACCACTGAACACTTACCAAAACGTGTCTTCATAAAATCTGCACCCCCAAAAATTTTGTTTTAGAGTCGCCGTATCCCTCAGGAATCACAGCGCATTACTTTTACGAGTATGGATTTATATCAATTTTTATAGCAAGTTGTATATAACTTAAGAAAGTGTTCAGACAACTTTTTATCGGAGGCTGTTATACAGAAATGACAGCGCTTAAAGGAGTGGAAGTTTTTCACGTCTGTGCGATAATATCTGTGTTAAAACTGTTAGTATATCAATGCCGGTCTTATTAACAAAAAAGCCGGCTCAGCGAAAAACTATCAGGAAACAACAGGAGGAGAGTTATGTCAAAGCTTTCGAAGAAGGTCGGCTTCATAGGAGCCGGGGAGATATGCGAGATTCAGATGCACAGCATGCTGCGCAGCGATATGATCGCGGCGGAGAACATTTTTCTTTACGACATCAGGGAAAGCCGGCTTGAAGAGCTGAAGGCGCGCTACGGAGTGAACACCGTAAAGAGCAATCCCGACGTGATAAAAGCCGCCGACTATGTATTTGTCTGCCTGAAGCCGGAGTGCACGGTGGACGTGGCGGATGAGATCTCCTCCTGCGATATGAGCGGCCGCACTCTGATAACGATATCGGCCGGTATTCCGATGCTGCTTTACGAAAAGAAATTCCCGGGTCTTGCCGCGGTAAGAGTGCTGCCCAACCCGCCCAGCAAGATAGGTGAAGGTGCGATCGTTATCGCTTTCAATAAAAACTGCTCCGAGGAAGACAAGAGCAATATAAAGTCGATCTACTCCGCGATGGGAAAATGCTTTGAGATTCGCGAAGATCAGATAAACGCGGCCACGTCGATAACCTCGCCGGGCTATCCGCTGTCGATATTCGAGGCCGCTGTCGAGGCTTCCGTGCTTTTGGGCTTTGATGTGAAGACCGCGCAGCAGATCGTTATGCAGACATTCAAAGGCGTACTGAAGACATGGGAGGAAAACCCGGACGGCATCTCGCAGCTTATGAGCCAGGCTGCAACGCCGGGAGGCATTACCGCGCGCATGGTCTATTTCCTTGACAAGGAGAGATTCAGGTACGCGGTCAAGGGCTGCATAGAAGAGGCGGCCATCCGCACGGCGGAATTCGGCGAGCGCATAAAGGAACAGATAAAGTAACCGGCCGCCTGAACAAAAGAGCATAAAGGACCGCCGCGGACAGAATGTCCGCGGCGGTCCTGCTGTTTTTGCGGGCGTTTATGCCGGGCGCTGCGTCAGCGGGTATTTTGCCTTGTCCTTTGCGTCTTCCTCTTTATAAAATGCTTCTATCTTTTCAAGAATGAGGCGCCGTTTGTCCCTGTCAGGCAGGTCGGGGGGCATGGCCGCCGGGTCGATAGGATCGCCGAATGTCACCGCCAGCTTGCAGGGACGCGGAAATCTCATATGCGGGGCAAGGGCTCTGTATGTGCCGGCGCAGTAGACCGGGATGACGGGCGCGCCGGTCTTGAGCGACATTATAGCTACGCCGCCTTCAAGCGGCTGAAGCTGTCCGTCTTCGGTCCTGTGTCCCTCCGGGCATATAAAGAGATCGAATCCTTCGTTTATATAGCCGATAGCCGCCTTCAGCAGAGCCGCTGAGCTGCTTTTGTTTTCCTGTGATACCGGCAGCGTGCCCATTGTGCGCAGAAAGGCGCCGAAGGGCTTGAATGAAAAGAGATGGTCCCATGCTATGAACTTCAGGTACCTCGGATAAAAGGCGTATCCCACGAGCGGAGGATCGAGGTAGCTTGCGTGGTTGGGCGCTACTATCACGGAACGGGAGCCGGGGATCTTTTCCTTGCCGTAAACGGACATCCTGTGGTAAAGGTGGAAGTATATGGCAACAACAAAGCGAACTATATAATAAACAAGATTCCTCTCAGATCTCATGCGGAAGCCCCCCTGTTTTCTGTATAATAGAATAGCGCAGAGAAGGCGCGGTTGACAAGTAAGGAGGAAGCAGTTCAGTGGATGAGGCAAAGGCCGGCGGCGGGAAAAACATAGTGAGAGAGTTTGCGGGCGGAATGGCGCGGGATTTCTTTACGGGCTGCGTGGCGCTGATGCCGCTTGCGCTCTTCATTATCCTGTTTTTCTATCTGCTTACGTTTTTTGAATCAGTCGGATCGGTTATTTTCGGCATCACTCAGTCGCGTGAAACGACTGCCGGGATCAGCGTCTTTCTTGTACTTGCTACGATATATATAGGCAGAAAACTGCGCAGACGGGAGAGGTCGCTCTTAAGCCTGCTCGAACAGTATGTGATCGCGAAGATCCCCGTTATAGGAGGCTGGTACAAGGTCCTGCGCGATATAATACAGACCTTCACTTCCGGCGGCGGCGAAAATTATCTGGGTACCGCAAAGATACCTGCTGCCGGCGGATACATTATAGGCTTCGTCACTCACCGCGAGGTGCAGCCGGACGGCGGCGTCCTGGTCTCGGTCTTTGTTCCGACGTCGCCCAACCCGACGACAGGGCTGGTCTTTTTCATTTCCGAGGAAAGAATCGAATATATCGACCTTACTCCGGAGAGCGCGTTTACAAAAATAATCTCTCTCGGCGTCAAATAGAAAGATGAATAATATCTGTAAGCTCCGCAAGCGTTATTTTTCAGTGTATAATAAAAAATACTGCAGTAAGCACCGGCGCACGTCGCCGTAATCATAGGAGGTTATCTGAGTATGGAACAGATTCGCAATCTTGATCAGCTTCTCGTATACGCCAAGGAAGTAGGCCCCAAGAAGATAAGCGTTGCCTGCGCCGAAGACGAAGTCGTCATGAAGGCCGTTGAAGACGCCCGCGCCGGCGGCATCGTAAATGCGATCCTCGTCGGAAACGAAGACAAGATCAAAGCGGTGCTCGACAAGATGGGACTCGATGCGGCCAACTATGAGATCGTCGATGAAAAGGGCGGTCCCGCCAAGGCGGCCCTCAAGGCTGTCGAACTCGTTTCGACCGGACAGGCCGACGTCCTTATGAAGGGTATGCTTGAGACTGCGGATTTCCTCCGCGGCGTGCTCAACAAAGAGATCGGGCTGCGCAACGGCAAGGCCCTCCTCTCCCATGCATATATCCACCAGGTCGAAGGCTATGATCACCTCTTCTTCGTATCAGACGGCGTTTTCAACCTCTATCCGGACCTCAAGGCGAAGGTGTCGATCGTAAAGAACGTAGTCGCCCTTACACATGCTTTCGGCGTTGAGAATCCTAAAGTCGCGGTGCTCGGCGCCGTTGAAGTCGTAAATCCCGATATGCCGCCGACCGTAGACGCCGCCGCTCTCGCGCAGATGAGCCGCCGCGGCCAGATCAAGGGCTGCACGATAGACGGACCGCTTGCTATCGACAACGCGGTATCCGAAGAGTCAGCCAAGCATAAGGGAATCAAGTCGGAAGTCGCCGGACATGCCGACGTCCTCATCGTT
>JAEEYY010000233.1 GCA_016288355.1 Synergistes sp. | reverse complement strand
GCCGCGACATTCGTGCCGCTTGAGATGCCGCACATAAGACCTTCCTCGCGCGCGAGTCTCTTCGCCATCTCAAGAGCCTCATCGTCTGTGGTGATGCATATGTCGTCATAGATATCGCAGTCCAGGATGTCCGGTATGAGACCGTCCCCGATACCCATCTGGATATGGGTGCCGATGAGACCGCCTGACAGAATCGCAGCTTTCTCCGGCTCCACGGCCCAGATGACCATGTCGGGGTTCTTTTCCTTCAATGTCCTGCCTATGCCGGTGAGGGTGCCTCCGGTGCCTATCCCGGAGCAGAAGCCGTCTATCGGCCCGTCCACCTGCTCGAGTATCTCGACTGCCGTATGATTGATGTGAGCGAGCGTATTGTTGGGGTTTGCGAACTGCTGCGGGACATAGACTCTGGGATCCTCCTCCGCCATCCGGAGCGCCGTCTTCAGGCATTCGTCTATACAGGCCCCTATATCGCCCGAATCATGTACCAGCTTTACCCTGGCTCCGTAGTGGCAGACAAGCTTCCTGCGCTCTTCGCTTACCGAATCAGGCATTATTATTATGGTCCTGTAACCCTTTACAGCGCCCACGAGCGCAAGGCCGATGCCCTGATTGCCGCTGGTTGGCTCGACTATCACTGAATCTTTGTTCAGCAGCCCCTCTTTTTCCGCCTGGCATATCATATTGTACGCGGTCCTCGTCTTGATGGATCCGCCGACATTCAGCCCCTCGAACTTCACAAGGATACGCGCGCTGTTCTCTTCCGCTATGTGGTTGAGCCGGACCATCGGCGTGCCGCCTATTGCCTGAAGTATATTATCGTAGACCATCTTTTGTTTATGCTGCGTTTTTTGCAGAACCGCACGTTCCTGCCGCGTTCCGCGTAAAAAGTGCCTGCAGCACTATCCCTCCCGAGATATATTCTTCTATTTTCCCTGCGCCGGCACGCTTCAATGATGCTTTTAGCTGAAAAACGCCGGCGCCCGCGTTCTGTACTGCTCCGCGCAATGTTAAACTATAATATAATCCCGAACATTTTTCAACTTTTAATAAGGGTTTTATCTGCACAAAAGAGGACAATACGAGCAGAAAAGAATAAAAAGGCAGAGCGGAGAGCGATCTCCGGCTCTGCCTTTATTCAGCGTTTTTTAAAAAGTGCTTCTTGCGCTACAGGCTGTAGATATCCTCCTGCGCAACTACGCCTATCCCTTTTTCCTCAAGAAGCGCCGCAGTCTTTTCCATGGCGCTGTCGGCCACGCGGAATACCATATACGCTCCCTGCTCCTTGCGGGTGGTAAAGGCGTATGTGTACTCAAGGTTTATGCCAGCCTCCCGCAGCAGTTCGAGAATATGATAGAGCGCGCCTGGCTCGTCGGAGACCGCCACGGCAAGCACAGGGGTGAGCGCCGATATGAAACCGGCTTCGGCAAGCACTTTCTGCGCTTTGTCCGGATCGCTCACTATCGTGCGCACCACGCCGAAATCCGCGGCTTCCGCAAGAGAAAGGGCCCTCATATCTATTCCGCCTGCGCGCAGTATCTCTACAAATTCAGCCAGTTTGCCGGGTCTGTTCTCCAGAAAGACGGAGATCTGCTTGACTGTCATCGTCTTTTCCCCCTTCATTGTTGTCATCCTCCTTCTATTATAATCCGTTTCTTAATATAACTTGCGGTTGTCTATAACGCGCTTTGCCTTGCCTTCGCTGCGCTCGATGCTCTTCGGCGACACAAGGTGCACCTTCGCATATATTCCGAGGAAGCCCTTGAGCGCCCCGACGAGCGCCTTCTCTCGGGCGGAGATCTCGCTTAACGTATCGCTGAACATATCCTGCGTCATCTCCACGTTTATATCCAGAGTATCGGTATTGTTCACGCGGTTCACGACCAGCTGGTAGTTCGGCGAGTAACCGTTGTTTATAAGAACTGTCTCTACCTGCGACGGGAAGACGTTTACGCCCTTGATGATCAGCATGTCGTCGCTGCGTCCCATCGGCTTTGCCATGCGCACATGGGTGCGCCCGCAGGAGCACTTCTCATGCGAAAGCACGCAGATGTCGCGCGTGCGGTAGCGGATCATCGGGAAGGCTTCTTTATTCAGCGAAGTGAAGACGAGCTCCCCCTTTTCGCCGTCCGGCAGCACTTCGCCGGTATTCGGGTTGATTATCTCCGCTATGAACTGGTCCTCGCAGATATGCATGCCGTGCTGCTCGCTGCATTCGTAGCTGACGCCGGGGCCTTCAAGTTCGGTAAGACCGTATATGTCGTAAGCCTTTATGCCAAGCTTTTCTTCTATATCATGGCGCATCTCTTCGCTCCACGCTTCCGCGCCGAAGATACCGGCCTTCAGCTTTATCGTGTCCTTAAGCCCCTTTTCCGTGATCGTCTCTGCAAGATACGCGGCGTAAGAGGGCGTGCAGCAGAGGATAGTAGTTCCAAGGTCCTGCATGAACTGGATCTGACGCTCGGTAGAGCCGGAGGACATCGGCAGAGTAAGCGAACCCAACTTGTGCGAACCGCCGTTCAGCCCCGCGCCGCCTGTGAAGAGCCCGTAGCCGTAGGATACCTGGACCACGTCATCCTTCGTTCCGCCTACCGCAACGATGGCGCGCGCGCAGCAGTCTTCCCAGGCGTCTATATCATGCTGCGTGTAGAACGCTATAACGCGTCTGCCGGTCGTTCCGCTCGTGGACTGGATGCGCACGCACTCCGAAAGAGGACGGCAGAGCAGTCCGTAGGGATATGCCTCGCGCAGGTCGTCCTTTGATACGAAAGGCAGCTTGTGTATGTCTTCGATGCCTTTGATATCAGACGGCTTTACGCCGTGCTCGTCCATCTTCTTACGATAGTAGGCGGAGTTCTCATAGGCGTTCCTTACGCTTTTGACAAGCCCTTCGCTCTGCCACTTCGATATCTGTTCACGCGGCGCGCATTCGATATCTTCCCGATAATACCTTTTCTCCATTTGAATCATTCCCTTTCTTAATTTTATTTATTTCTAAATGTTTTTAAGACACAAAAAAAGCAGGACTCGCAGATACCTGCGGATCCTGCTTCAAAGGCTTCTTACGCGGTGACCTGATTCTCTAACTGCGAATCACGCAATTTCCGCGCAGATCCTCTGAAGAGGACCCGCGCCTGTAAAGGAGAACCATCCGGCGTATGCAGCCATATCGTATTTATAAACTGTTGCCATGACAGAACCTCCTTCACCTAAAAAATCGCGCCATGCGTTTAATGGTTGAGATTTTATTACGCGTTTAAAATATTGTCAACACCCTGACAGAAAATTTTCCGGCAATTTTTCAGCTTCTTTTGCAAAAGACAGGCGGCGCTCTGCCGTACCTCTCTTAACGTTGTTCGCACGGGAATATCTTCCCGGCGGCCCATGCAAGAACAGCTGTGGCCGCTATAACCGGCGCCGTGGCCCCGATCGGGCATCCGGTGTTCATAAGATATCTGTAAAAAACAAAGCCCGCAGCCCAAACCGCTAAGTTTCTTAAAGAAGTGCGGCGGTCGGAGAAGCTTTTCTCCCCGAGCAGGAAATAGTCCGTTATCATAACCGCAGCCATCGGAGCGAAGACCGAGGATATCAGGTAAAGCAGCCCCTCGTAATTCTCCGCGTTCGCAAAGACCGCGATGAACGTGCCTGCGGCGCAGACCGCAACGCCCGCCGCCTTTTCGCGTATCTGCGGGAATATCACATGAAAGCTTATGCCCGCCGAATAGGCGTCGAGGAATGTCGTAGTAACTGTGGAAAAGATTATTATCACAATACCCGCCGCGCTCATTCCCGCGTTCTTCATGATCTCCGCCACATCGCTGCTGCCTGCGTAAATTGCCGCGCCCATACCTATGAAATACATCCAGCAGCTGGCTATGGAATATATAACGGTGCTAACCGCTGCGCTTTTTCCCGGCTTTTCCGCATCCCGCATATAGTCGGATATCAGCGGCAGCCAGGAGAGCGGCATCGCGGCCGAAAGCTCTATCGCCTCCGCAAACGAAAGAGTGCCGGAAACTGCGGCAGCGCCCTTCCCACCGAATGTAATGTACGACAGAAGCAGCGTGAGCAGAAAGAGCGCCGCCATCGCCGCCCTGTTGACGCGCTCAAAATTCTTCATGTCGAGCATTATCCATATCGCTATCATCACGCCTATTGCGGCGCACCACACCGCGTTGTTCAGCCCGGTAGCCGGGTTCAGGAATATGCCCAGCGAAATTGCGCCTCCCGCGATCATCACCGCGGTCCAGCCGACCAGCTGCAGCACATTGAGCGCAGCGAAAAACTTTGCTCCCCCGCCGCCGAAAAACATGCCGGCGCTCTCCATCGCGCCGCAGCTCGTGCGCCCGCCTATAAGCGCGGTCAGGTACATCAGCACGCCGCCTGCCGCGTGTCCCAAAAAGACTGCCAGCATGCCCTGCGTCATGCCGAGCGGGGCCATCAGGGTCCCCGTGTATATCTCCGCTATAGATACCGCGGCGCCGAACCAGATCAGCGCGTTCGCCGCCGTTGTCCTCTTTTCCGCCACTTCAAGCCCTCCCAAAACAAAAATTACGGCTGCCGCAGGGACAGCCGTAAAACATACAGCAGATCTTCTCCCTCCGGCGGCATTACCCGCATCAGGTTCCTCGGGTCGGAGCAAACTCCCTCTCAGCCATAAACAGGCTCCCCGTTTTCGCGGAAGAATCATATCTTCCGCACTCCAGTATTCTACCAGTTTTCCGGGATTTGTAAAATCATATGGCCCTCGCCGCCGTTTTCTTTGTCTAAATGCACAAAAATCATCAGAAAATATAGGCATTACACTTAAGTTGTCGCAGCACTACGATAAGATTGTTATTAAGCCATATATTGAAGAGAGGCGGAAACGGTGGGGATCGGAATGGCTTCCGTCAGGCTGGCTCGCCTGAATGACCTTATGCATCACTTTCTGAGCCACAGGCAGGCTACGGGCAAAGAGCTGCTCGAGCATATCGGTTATTCGTCTCAGCGTATGCTGCAGAGGGATATCTCGTATCTCAGGAGCGAATACAATGTAGATATAACTTATGATTTCAGCAAACATATATATATTTGCAGGGACAGCGGGCATTTTATAATACATTTCAGCCTTTCGCGGGAGGAAACGATTCAGCTTGCGACAGGTCTTTCACTATTTGCCGCCACAATGGAAAAACCGTCTCTTGCCGATAATCTTTGGAACAAACTCCGCCCCTTTATCCCCGAAGACATTGCCGGCATCAATGAATGCGGGCTTCCTGATATCGATCTGCTGCTGTCCGGTAAAAAACTGAAAAAATTCAGACGGTACATGGACCTGATAAACAACAGCCTGGCATTGGGGGCAGAAAAACAGTGAAAAAAGATATTGTGGAGTTTCCCGAAGAGAAAAAACGATCAGGGTTTTATCTGCGTTTCATCGCCTGCTTTATTATCCTGTCGCTGCTTGAGCTGGGAGCATATCACGCATGGAGCTTCTTCAAAAATCCAGTGCCCGCAGAAAGCACAGCCGTGCTCTCCGGCCGCTCACAATTCCACGGTGAAAAAGGCTGTCTGGAGATCACAACGCCGTTTGGAACCCTGGGCGGCAAAAGCGTCCCGGTCGTATTCATCCTTGCCGCACTTTTGAACGCCGGCATATCCGAATATGCAGCCGCAAGATTCACACGCCCCCGCACCGAAAAAGAGGAGATCCGGGAGATCT
>JAEEYY010000232.1 GCA_016288355.1 Synergistes sp. | reverse complement strand
GACGTTGAGATATTACGTATCCTGCTGTCCGCCGGAGCGGACGTCAACGCCCAGGACGCAGACGGCAAGACCGCGCTCATCACGGCGGCCGGCAAACATGACGGGCTCGCGGCCGTGCAGCTGCTCATCCGGTCAGGGGCCGACGTCAATTACAAAAACGATGAAAGCAACACCGCTCTGATGGTGGCGCTCAGGAAACACGCGCCGCAGGAGCTCATTACAGCACTGCTGGACGCAGGATCCGACCTGACTGCGAAAGACAGGAAGGGACGCAGCGTTCTGGATTACGCCAGGAGCGATCCCTCTCTTCAGGGCACCGAGGTCCTGCGCCGCATCGAGGCCGGGGCAAGATAGTTTGCGTTTTTAACATTTTCAGCAAAAGGAGTGTTCCGCTTTGAGAAAACTTTTTATACTTTCGTTGATTGCGGCAGTTCTGCTGGCAGGAGCGCATGAAGCCGCGGCCATAAGCTATCTTTACAGTTTCACCTCGGGCGACATCGCTGACCCCAGAACCGGCACGCCTGTCACCTACGGCTACGGACGCATAGACTTCGGCGGCGGCAAGCTGCCGACCGTCACGCCCCTTTCCACCAGCGATCTGCCGCTCACGATCGTGGGCTTCAAGAACAAGGGAAAGGATTATATAGCGGTCAACGCGCAGGACGAAAGCAGCTTCATGGCTCACTTCAATGTGTACGACCCGGCAAGAAGCGTGACCGATCCCATTTACCCGGAGGTCAGCGTGGAGTCCAGGCATTCGGTCTCGGACGACATATCATGGGGACCGACCGATGACGAGGGTGCTTACTTTGTCATCGATACCGCGGCCACGCCTAATCTGGTCCGCTATGATATGATTCCGAACTGGGCTCAGACTGCCTCAGTACAGCTGCCCTCAGGATATGACCGCTACAGCATAGCTCTGGATCATAATGACCATCTTTACGTCTGGTGCTCAAAGTTCGACAAAGCTTCCGTGATCGAGGGCGGCTTCTATGAACCGATCAGCAGCGATATTTACATCTACAGCAAGAAAGACCTCTCTCAGGCGGCAAGCATGCAGCATCCCAAAACAAGCTTCGATCCTACGCTGAGAAGGGCAGACGATCCTCCCTATGACTATGAGCAGGGAGAGGGGCTGACAGCAAGCGAAGAGGACACGACGGACAAGATGGTGCTGCTTGTGACATACGACGGCCCGACGTCAAAGGATAATGCGTCTTCCATCGTTCTCATCAACCAGGACACACTTGAAGAGGAGATGCTCGTAGCCAGCTCCGATATAGGAGGGTGGACCGTCGACTGCGAGTCTCCTGTTTTAGACGGTAAAGGCGGTTTCTACTTCTCCTGCTCATCGGGAGACGTTACCCAGGGCGGCGAGAGCAAAGCCTACCACTGGACGGGAGCAGGTGAGCCGCTTGTTGTCCTTGATGGTATACAAAACCCGTCGTTCACAGCTGAGGTCACGGACGGCGAAGGCGGTATATTCGTATCATCCTATGCAACCAGCCAGGATCTGGGAGCGGTCTACCTCTGGCCCTACGGTTCGGATACCGTGACAAAGACAGTCTTCAGCAAGTCCGGCTATGTGGAGTTCGAGAAGCCCTTCCCGGACGACAAAGGCGGATTTTATTTCATGCTCGAAAAGAAGAGAGGGACGGACGAGGTCGACGATCTTTTCTACTGGGATGGCGACAGCCCCACCTCTCTTGACGATGCCGTATTTGAATCCAGCTCGGAGCTTGAGATAGAGCTGCCTCCGAAAGACGGAGACGGCGGTTTCTACTTCGTGGACGTGATACATGCCGCAGATGTAGCTACAGGCACTAACAAAGTTAACCTCCTTCACTGTCTGTACGATGACGGCGATCCCGAAACGGAGCTGCTGCGTGAGATCGGAGATTTCGACCTGCCGCCATCCGTTAAGGAAGGCGTGGTCTCCGCGGACGAGATGGAAGTCGCGTTCAGCTTCCTCCCGGTCGATGAGAAAAACGTCCTTGCGCTCGGAGCAGGGACCTGCGGAGGCAAAAATTACAAGATGGCGGTCTTCGACTGGACTGATAAGAAGAACCCCGTCTGGCTGAAAGACTTCACAGAGAAGGACTTCGGCGGAAGTGCGGAACTGGAAGGCGTCGTCGCTTTCACCGAAGCTGCCGATGACTCCAGCAACGGATGCAACAGCGGTCTTGGCGCTCTTGCGCTGCTTCCTCTTGCCGGACTGCCGCTGCTGCGCAGAAAACGCAGGAAATAGCTTTCTGCCGCAGAACCTAAGCACGAATAATGGTCCGGGGCTCCAATTGCCCCGGACTTTTTTTACGCGCCCGCCCCGGTGCGTGCAGCCGCAGCCGCTCTTTTGATTCATTGCATTGCATACCGCAGCGGGGTATAATAGCCGGCGTGATATATGATATCCGCTTTTGGGGATGCGTTCTGCAAATGGGGAGAATCTGAAAGATTGTGCAGATGAGGCTTTCTCCCAACGGGTGAAAGCTTTTTTTATTATCGGGAAACGGGGGGAGGGAAAGCGCATAATGTGCGAAACGGGTAAAGAAAAAAGCAGGCTCGGCGTAGCCGCGATAATAGTCGAAGATATCGGAAGCGTTCGCGAGATAAACGACGTACTGCACTCTTTCAGCGATCTTGTCGTAGGCAGGCTCGGCATACCGTACCGCGAGCGCGGCGTCTCGGTGATCTCGGTGATACTTGACGGAGATCCCGACAGGGTAAGCGCGCTGACAGGAAAGCTGGGCAAAATTAAGTCTGTGACGGTCAAGGCCGTAATGTCAAAAAAATAACACCATAAACAAGGAGATAAATAAAATGAAAAAAATACTCGCTGCTGTTGCCGCTCTTATGCTCTTTGCCGCGTCATCCGAAGCTGCCGGGCTTCCCGCTAAGATGGGCATAACCTATGTAAAGGCGCCTCTCAATGTACCGTCGATAGTCGCCAAATACAACAAGACCTTCGAAAAAGCCTACCCCGGTGTTGCGCTTTCCTTCCCAGAGCTCACAGAGGGACCGAAACAGACGGCGGCTCTTGCCGCCGGCGAGATCGGAATAGCAAGCTGTCTGGGATCTACATCGGCGCTGCTTGCGGCTTCCGAAGGACTTGACGTAAAGATAATCGGCATCTACTCGCGCGCGCCTAAAGCTTTTATGATAGCGGTAAAAGACCCGGCGATAAAGACGGCTGCCGATCTGCGCGGGAAAAAGGTCGCTGGGCCAAAGGGGACGATACTGCACCAGCTTCTTGCCGCCGCGCTCAAGAAAGAGGGTCTCTCGATGAACGACGTCCAGTTCATACAGATGAACCTCCCCTCCGGCGCAAACGCGCTTGCAAACGGCAGCGTTGACGCGGCGCTTCTGGCAGGCCCCGCCGCCTACAACGCTCTGAACTCCGGAGCCAGGATGCTTACCAACGGCGAAGGGCTTGTGGACGCCACGATAGTAATAGCCGCCACAGACAAATTCATGAAACAGTATCCGAAAGCAGCGGAAACGTTCATGACCGCTCATAAACAGAGCATAGAATGGATGAAAAAGAACGAAAAGGCGGCAAAAGAGATGACGCAGAAGGAGACCGGGCTTCCCGCCGCCGGCGTGGAAGCGATGTACTCATGGTACGACTTCGACCCGACCATCCGCAAATCGGATATCGAAGAGCTGGTGCGCACACAGGACTTCCTGCTTGAGAACGGCCTGCAGCGCAGCAGGATAGACGACGTAAGAAAGCTGGTACTGCAGTAATGGCGCTCACCGACACCCCGCGCTCAAACCGTCTGCATATAGCCTTTTACGGAAGGCGCAACGCGGGCAAGTCGAGCCTGATAAACCTTGTCACGGGGCAGAGCACCGCGCTCGTTTCGGAATACGCGGGCACGACTACCGACCCTGTCATCAAGAGCATGGAGCTGCTCCCGCTCGGTCCTGTCGCCGTTATAGACACGGCCGGACTTGACGACACCGGGGAGCTGGGCGCGCTGCGCATCGAACGCTCTAAAGAGATGATGGACCGCACCGACCTCGCTCTTTTGGTAGTAAGCGCGGAACAGGATGAATTCTCACTTGAGCGCGGCTGGCTCGCGGAACTGCGGCAGCGCCGCATCACAGCCGCAGGCGTGCTGAATAAGACCGATATGCTCCCGGCTGAAGCCGCGGAAGAAAAGCGCGCGCTGCTTGAAAAGGAGCTGGAGATCCCCTTTGCCGCGGTATCCGCCGTGAGCAAAGAGCATCGCCCGGCACTCCTCTCGCTTATCGTAAAAAACGCGCCCACCGACTTTGAAGCGCCGACTCTTACCGGAGATCTTTTCAGGCCGGGAAGCACAGT
>JAEEYY010000231.1 GCA_016288355.1 Synergistes sp. | reverse complement strand
CTGCTATGCACCGCGACGCTTGCAGGTGCCTACGGATTCAAGGAAGAACTGCGGCAGAGGGGTCTGCAGGGAACTGTAGTCTGGTACGGATGCCCTGCTGAGGAGGCACTTACAGGCAAGGGCTTTATGGCAAGAGCTGGAGCATTTAGAGATCTCGATATTGCATTTTCGTGGCATGGAAGCACTGTGAATATTGCGTCCGCCAGTGTTGATACGGGGCTTTACAGCGCGAAATTCCACTTTACAGGAATTTCTTCTCATGCAGGAGCGGCTCCTGAAAAGGGCAGATCCGCTTTGGACGCTGTAGAGCTGATGAATGTCGGCGCCAATTATCTGCGAGAACACATTCCGAGCGAAGTACGCATGCATTACATAATTACGGAGAGCGGCAAGGCTCCGAATACTGTTCCAGAGAGAGCCAGTTCCTGGTATTACGTAAGGGCGCTGTCTCTGGAGACGGTAAAGGAGGTCTACGAGAGGCTCGTGAGGGTAGCGAAGGGCGCCGCGATGATGACAGATACTTCTGTTGAAGTAGAGTTCATCGGCGGCTGCCATCAGACTATGCCAAGCAATACTGTCGCAGAGCTTCTGGATCAGGCGCTTACCGATACTCCCGAACCCGTGTGGACGGAGGAAGAACTGGCTTTTGCTGACGCGATGAACAGAAACAGTCCTTCGTACGAAAGCATGAAAGCTGCAGGGAAGCTTGAAACACCCATATTTACAGGGAAACTTCCTGTGGCGCACGGATTCGGATACGGTTCCACGGATGTAGCGGAAGTCATGCAGATCGTCCCATGCGCGGAAGTCAACACCGCAACTGGCTGCCGCTGCGCAGGAGGCCACAGCTGGCAGGTGACTGCTTGCGCAGGCAGCTCCATAGGATTCAAGGGTATGATATTCGGCGGCCAGATTCTAGCCCTGGCAGCAATGAGGGCAGCCGAAGATCCGTCAATAATTGAAAAAGCCAAGGCTGAATTCCTCGAAAAGACCGGCGGAAGACCCTATGAATGTCCGGTCCCGGACTATGTACCGGTACCGCAGCCCGTGCTGCAGAAGGAGGCATAAAATGAATAAATATGAAATTGGACTTGATAAGATAAATGCATACAGAGACCATTGGTCTAAGGATGTGCAGGGGCATCTGGTCAGCAACGCGCTTTCCCGCAATCTGATGGATGAACTCGTGATGAGCCGGAATGCTAAAGAAGAACTGCCGTTTACGTTTTCCATAGACTACGATTCAGACGGAGTGTGCGACCAGATGGCATCTGAGCGCTGCTGGTCCTTCACCTACATCAACATAGCGAGATACAATGTCAAAAAGGCTTTGAATATTGCTGAACGCAACTTTCAGATGTCCCACGCGTACATATACTTCTACGACCAGCTTGAAAAGAGCAATCAGTTCCTGAACAAGGTCATCAAAACCGCTGACAGACCGCTGCTCGACAAAGTTGTACAGAAGTTTCTCAGCCGGCCGATATCCGACTACGGCTACTTCGGATTTATCCCTCTGGCTGAAAAATACGGCATGGTTCCAAAGTCCGCTTATCCGGATTCGCTTATAGTGCAGGCAACAATGCCTATGACACGGATACTTTCAATGAAACTCAGACATTCTGCAAAGGTCCTCAGGGATGCTTACGGGAACGGAAAGACAATAGATGAGCTTATAGCAATGAAGGACGGGATACTTCAGGACATCTACGGTATACTCTGCAGATTTCTTGGAGAACCGCCTAAGGTATTTGATTTTGAGTTCAAAGACAGGAACGGCCAGTATCACTGCCTTAAGGACCAGACTCCGCTGCAGTTTATGAAGGATTACTGCGGACTCGATTTTGACAATCTTATAGAGGTGGATTATCTTCCTAACAGCCGATATGAATTTAATAAGATGTACTATTACACGGATTTTCCCGAGGATGGGCCTCAGTACGATTCAAGGCCGAGACTCAATATGGATATAGCGGATATAAAGAAAGCGGCTGTAGAGATGCTGAAAAATGGTGAAATGGTCATTTTCGGAAGCGATCCGCGCATGTTTGCCAGCAAGAAATACGGATATATGGATCAGAAGCTGTTCGATTACGAGTCTTTCTTCGGCACAGAGCTTATGATGGAAAAACCGTATTCCCACGATTACAAGTGGACTGTCGGAACGCATATGATGCTTTTCAACGGCGTAAATCTCGACGGAAACGGAAATCCTGACCGCTGGAAAGTGCAGAACAGCTACGGCCAGGCTATGGGTATCGACGGACATTACGTCATGTCGGACGAATGGTTTGACATGTTCATAGACGGCGCAACGCTGGATAAGCGTTTTATACCCGCTGAGATCTTGGCTTGCCTGGATAAGGAGCCGGTGCCCATCAGCGATTAGGTGCTTACCGGATATATTTACGGATGGATCAGACGATGAGTGAATATACGAATGAAACTATAAAAACTATTTTTGAACGGACATCGGTGCGGAGTTTTCTTCCGGAGCCTTTGAGTGAAGAGGACCGGAAGCTTATCACCGACGCAGCCCTCCGTGCGCCGACAGGCGGCAAGATGAGCAAGTTTTCGATTATCGATGTGCGGGATCCGGCAAGGAAAAAGCGCATCGCGGAAATATGCGACCATCAGGCTTTTATAGCCGATGCTCCGGGTGTTTATGTTTACCTGGGCGATTTTTCAAGATGGTACAGGATGATCTATAAGCACGTCGGAACGCTGAATGTGGACATCAATTATCCCAGAGAGGATGAGATTCTGTTTTCGATAGTGGACGCCGCGCTTGCTGCGGAGAACATGGCTCTGGCTGCAGAAGGCATAGGTCTGGGGTCGTGCTTTATTGCGGATATCGTTATAAAGCACGATGAGGTTAAGGAACTGCTGAAGCTTCCCAAATACGTGATGCCTGTAATGCTCGGCATATTCGGGAAGCCCAAGGCGAGACCCTCGAAGCCTTCCAGCCGTATCGGAGTCCCTGTTGTCTACGAAGACTATTACAGGGAGCTTCCGGATGATGAGCTGGCGGATATGATAATGCCGCTTATTCCCCGGACGAAGGACGGAGAGCTCGCAATGACTCCGGATGATTACATCACCCGGTATTATATAAGGCGCCTCGGCAGCTGGCTGAGTTTTGCGAGGACAGAGAGTGTAAAGGCGTACTTCAAGGACTGGCTGGAAAGCCCTTATGGAGAATAACGATATGTTTATAAAAGAATGCGGTGTACTTGTCATCGGAAGCGGCGGTGCAGGTCTCAAGGCGGCTGCTTCAGCTGCAGAAAAGGGCGCTGACGTACTCATCGTCTGCAAGGGCAGTGTAAACAGAAGCGGCGCTACACTGCTTGCAGGCGCCAATGTAAGCGCGGATATCATGTGCGACGGCGCAAGCCTTGCAGCAATGGGCGTGGAGACCGCCGATGCCAGAGATTCCAAGGAAAAATGGTATCAGGACATCATTCACGAAGGCTTATATCTTAACGACAGGAGCCTTGTCCGCCAGTATGTGGAAAGGATCCCTGAGTGTGTTAAGGAGCTTCTGGATAACGGTGTAAAGCTTTCGGAGGAGAGCGAAGGCGGCAGGCAGATAGGCGTTCCGGGTTCATCGATACTGGATATCCTTTACAAAAAGGTGAAGGAAAGCGGACGTGTAGACGTGTGCGAAGATGCCATGCTTACCGATCTTCTTATGGCTGACGACGGGAGCATTAACGGCGCCATGTTCCTTGACATAAAGAAGGGTGAACTCTTTGCTGTTAACGCAAAGGCTGTCATTCTGGCTACCGGCGGAATGCATGGGTGCTACAGCTTTAACACCGGAACTACCGGACTTGCAGGAGCAGGCCAGGCTGCCGCCATCAGGGCGGGAGCAGATCTGTCCCTGATGGAAATGGTTACATTCTGTTCGGATGTCATCTGTGCTCCTGAACGCTTTAAGGGGAACATCATTCCCTACATAATGCAGTGTTTTGGCTATGGCAAGCTCCTGAACAGAGAACATAAGGAATTCCTGGACAAATATCTGTCAGAACGAGCGGTAGACCTTGCGCTTAATTCCGAATGGAACAAGCTTCTGCTATGCTACGCAATGTTTAAGGAGGTTGAAGCCGGATACGGTGACGAAAACGGCGGCGTAAAGTTCAGCCTTGATTATCTGAGCCCTGAAGAAAGAGATCATCTGTTGAAGATCCTGCCCGAGCTCGGAAACGGTATTTACAGTGAGATCATGGATATCATCAGCAATGAAGGTGGGATATCCGTATATGGTGCAGGTCACTATTTCGACGGCGGTATAAAGGTCGATTCTTCAATGAATACAAGTATTGCAGGTCTTTTTGCAGCAGGCGAATGCGCGGGCGGACTTTTCGGCGCAAACCGCGTAGGCGCAGCGACGAGCCAGATGCTGGTGCAGGGGCTTGAGGCAGGTGAATCCGCTGCCGAATACGCATCACATACCGCACGCAAGGCTTTTGATGAAGAATGGCTGGGCAGAGCATATTCTGCAGCAATGTCTCCGGTTGAAAACAGCGAGGGCTTGGATCCCAGAAAAGTACGTGCCGCCATCGTGGACACCATCACCGGATCTGCGGGCATAGTCAGAAACGAAACAGACATGAAAAAAGGCCTGGATGCGCTTGAAGCGCTTGATACTTCATCACTAAAGGCCTGGAACGCTGTCCGGGAATACAACAGAGGCTGGGTCGATGCTCTGGAAGCCAGAGATATGAAGCTTTGCGGAGAAGCAATTCTTAAGTGTTCTCTGGCCAGGAAGGAGAGCAGGGGGGTATTCATCAGGAGTGATTACATGTATACAGATGATGATGAATATCTGAAAGCCACTATATACAATAAAGGTAACGTAAACCTTGTTCCTGTAAAACAATGTGAAGTTGCTCCGCCTCCAGGAATTCATGACTTTTTTGAAAACCTGGAAGCGGTCCTCGGAAGGCTCAGCTACTAGAAGGTGACAGATATGAAAGAGATCAGAGTAAGCATACACCGCGGTACTCCGGGGAACGGATTTATACAGAATTATACTGTGGAAGCTTCAGACGGCATGTCTGTCATGGATGTGCTTAAAAAGATATACATGGAGCAGGATCAGACACTGGCATATTTCAGCCACGAAGCTTGTCACCAGAAAGCCTGCGGAAAATGCCTTATAAAGCTGAACGGCAGAGTATGTCTGGCTTGCGGTGAACCTGTAAAAGATGACGTTCTGGAGATTGCACCGTGGAAAGATGACATCGTGAGGGACCTCATATGCAGATAGACGAATATACACATGCTGCAGTGCTCGTCAGCTTCTACCGTACATTTACGGAAAAGCTTGGGACAAAGCGCGGTGAAGAGCTTTTCAGGCTGTGTACGGATTTCTACGGGGAGAGAAGAGGCCGCCGTATGGCGGTTAGAGCTCTCAGGGATGGAAATCCGCTCGATTTCAGTTCGTATTTCGCATATGGAGAGCTGATAAACACTCCTGGCAGCTACACGGGTACATATGAAGTCACTTCACCCGGGATCTGTGTTGAAACGCAGACCGGATGTCCGTGGGCAGCAGCATTTCAGAAGCTTTGCGGAATGGACTGTGCTTCGGTTTACTGCAGTCTGATAGATCTCGCAATAGTAAGAGGGTTCAACCCGCAGCTGAAGTTTGAATACGTGCAGAATATGCACTGCGCAGG
>JAEEYY010000230.1 GCA_016288355.1 Synergistes sp. | reverse complement strand
CAGCCCAGGCTCTGCGCGACGAGGCCGAAGGACGACAGCCAGACATGCCAGCAGCGCCACGAAAAACTTTGTATTCAGGAGCTTCACCACAAGAGCCTCCTCATAAAAACAGTTTGCCTTAGGAGCAGGTTCCAGCGATGACGCGTCCCGAAGCGTCACTAACGCGTCAGGGGGACGGGAACCGAGAGCTCCCTGTCGTCGATCTTGTCCTCGTCCTCCCAGTCCTTCGCGTTCTTCACGAAGCTCTCGGTGATGTCAAGCGCGCCCGTCTCGCGGTTATAGCCGTTGAGAGCGTAGTTTTTGGTCGCTGTGGCTTCCCTGATGACGGTCGTTTTCCCTGTCTCGCAGTCGTGGATCTTAATGGTGCACCACCACAGGTCGAACATTCCCTCGACCCGGGGGCCCTTGTCAGAATCAACAGTACTGAATGCGAACCGTTTATTATCGATCCAGAAAGGCGGCTCTGCCGTTTCAAAGGAGGCTTTTTCAAGGAACCCCTTGTTTCTGTCGATGAAGAAGAGGGTCAGGTGTTTCACAGGCAGTCCGCCCCAGCTCACCAGCAGTTTGTCACCTGATGGCGAGAACGTCACGCTGCAGAAGGAGGCCGCTCCCTCTTCCATGGGCAGGAACCCCGCCGGCTTCCCATCCTTGCCGCGGAAGAACCGGAGGCCGAGTTTTGTGCCCTTCTGACCTGGGGCCTCAGGGTCCGCCAAAAACCAGGCCCAGGGGCCGGCATCCGTATCTGCCCTCTCGATGCTGACGTCCTCCAGCAGCTTCATCTTGCCCTTGACCGTCCTGTAGACCTGATCGCCTTTGAGGACGTACTCTCCCGTGGCCGCCGGCGCTACGCCGGCCCCAATCACAAAGACCAGCAACGCCGCTAAAAACGTGCGTTTGAACTTCATCCTCCGTACCTCCTAATCGGAAGCGGCATCCATAAAGACAGACTTCTGCCGCGTGTAGGCCCCGTCGAAGACGACGCCCTCGTCGAGCCACTTTTTCCAATGGCTGTCCCGCTTGAACTTCTCCGTGGTGACGGCAGTGGCGCCGGCGCTGTCAAAAGTCAGCGTTACGGCGGCGGAGTCCTTCTCGGGATCGTATTCTTCCACGAGCAGATCGCCGGTCGCCGCCAGAGTCTTGCCTTTCAGTTTCGCCGAGCCCTCAAAATACCCGGCCGGCTCGCCGTTCTGCATGAGCAAAAGCTCCACGGCGTACTCGCCGTCCTCCGGCAGACGGACCAGCAGCGTGCCTTCAAGCGTTCCAGCGTTCCTGCGGTACAGGCCGGACACGCCGTCGCTCTGCCGGATCACTTCCGCGCGGTCGAGCAGTCTTTCCGTCTCGTCCATGCGCGCCGCCAGGACTCCGGCAAAGGCTTCGAGCTTGCTCATGCCTTCGGCCATGGATTCCTTCGCTTCACGATTGGGTTCTTCGCCGGAGTACCATTTGTTTTCCCTGTCCTGATAGCGGAGAAAGTCTTCGCTCGTCATCGTTTTTTTCGCTCGTTCCGCGAGGGCCTGATATTCGCCCCATGTCTGCCTGTAATCGGCGTTCTTCAGGAGCTCTTCATGCTCCTTCTGCGAAACGCCCCAGGCGCTCCCCGCCGCTACCAGAACGCAGAGCAGGAGCAGACGCGCACACGTCCTTTTCATGGTCCCTACTGCCTTTCCGTCGTCCTCATCGAGAGGATCGACCAGGTATCCTTGCCCTTCCATTTGCAGGGCTTGGCGAGGGCCTCAAAAGTCCAGGGACGGTCCGTCTTGTCTTCGGCGTTGTAGATGTCGCCGGTCATGCGGACCACGCCGTTTTCGGTCGTCGCCTTCTTCACCTCGGCATAGTACACGGTCTCGCCGTCGGCCCCGTCGAAGTGATAGAGCTTGCCGTCGTAACGGTAGGGCGGATCGGAGTCCACGACGCTGCGGTGTTTCAGGTCGATGTCAAAGTATTTCTTGACGGACTCGGCCACGTATTTCGCCTCGATAACCAGCGCGCCGTCGGGGCAGTTTTTCTTTGCGCAGTTCCTGACACGGCTCTTGAAGTTGTTGATGTAGTTGTGCATGATACCGAAACGGATCAGATCGGGAGACGAGGGATCGCCGCCAAAGTGCAGCGCGTCGTCGCCGGTGCTCTTTTCCAGGTCAAAGTCGAAGAATCCCTGTTCCGTGAAGTTGCTCACGAACGTGCTCATCCTCTTCAGCGTCGCCGCATCGGGCGCAGCCAGCGCACAGCAGGCGCAGATAAACACCACAGCCAAAACGGAAGCGACCTTTTTCATAGAGGACATCATCCTTTCGTTATCTTTCGGGCGCTCAGCGGCACGCGCCGCGGCTCCATTCCCTGAAGCATCATCCGACAGCTGTTACAGGTCTTGATATCCCTGCTACTTCTTAATCGTGAAACGGAGAGTAGTTTTGCCGTTCTTTCCGACCTTGAAGTGCCGGAAACCGACCTGTTTTCCGCCGGGCACCTTTCTGCCCATCTCGGACTTGAAAGCATCCTTGGGATGGATCCACCCCGTGAAATCTTTTCCGGCCCAGACAGTTTTCCCCGACTTCGCATAGAAATAATAGTAATCGTCTGCGTCATACTCGTAGGGCAGACCGATCTCCTTCAGGTCCCAGCCGTCGAGCTTATACCAGCCTCGCGTTGTTTTGTCATTGCCGTAACCTTCCCGTGCAAAGGCTATGTAGATCGGATTGCCTGTCTGATTCGAAAGCGTGACCATAACACGTTTCGCCTCCGCACATGACACGCAGGTCACCGCCGTCAGAAGGCTGACGAGCAGTACCATCAACAGTTTCCGCATTTCCTTCTTCATTCAGAGTCATCTCCTCGATTAAAATGTCCGACTATCCGGCCGCATACAGATATTCCGGACCGGCTGTCAGCCTGCCGCGGGAACAGGGATACTGAAGTCCCTGCTCCGGATCTTGGTATCATCGTTCCAGTCCTTCCCCTTTTTCACGAAATGCTCCCAGATCCCAAGCTCGCCGCTTTCCCCGTCGCATTCCGTGACCGTGTAATTCCTGGTGTCCGTGGCCTGCTTGAGGACGGTCAGAGACTTTTCAACGGTGTCGTAAAGGACGACGGAACACCGCCACCCCTCGT
>JAEEYY010000026.1 GCA_016288355.1 Synergistes sp. | reverse complement strand
CTGCCCGTCGGGGAAGAGCTCGCCGATGCCGGCGGCTCCCATATCAAAGGCGCGCTCCGCTTCGCGCACTGCATCACGCGAAGCCGGAGGTACAACCGCAAGGGGCACTATGCGCCCGCCGCTGTTTTTTGCCGCTTCGAAGAGATGATCGTTCATCTCCCGGCACAGCGCGATATCCCGGAAAGCAAAAGTAGTAGCAAACGAGCGTTCGACGCCGGATGCGTCCATCGCTTCGATAAGCTCACAGGCGGTGCCCCATTTGTGGAAGCGCGATGACGTAAGCATTTCGAACCAGGGCTCGCGCGCGGCTATCCTGTCACGTTCCTTTTTCAGAAATTCAGGGTATATATGTACATGTGAATCGATCATTTTCATCTTTTAATTTCCGCCTTTATGCCTGTATTGCCGCTCCCGGAGATTCATGCCGGGAAAAACGTCTATATTCAGACTTTACATGCCATATATCATAATATATGATTTTCGGTTGCACGCGGCAGAACGCCTGCGATAGAATATGCCGTGCATCTGCTGCGAAAAACCAATATATTCGGGTGACGATGTCAAATGTCAGTTTCACGGGGCGCATCTCAGCAAAAAAATAAAAAAATAATACTGCTTGCGATCGCCTTCTATTTTAACTTCGCCTGCTCGAACGTTTCTTATCTGCTGCCGGTATATTACGCTCACGCGGGTTTTTCCGCAGCGCGCGCAGGAGCTCTCGTTTCCGCGTTTTATATTGCCTCTCTGATATTCCGTCTGATACTCGGAAGCTTCATCCCGCGCTTCGGCTTTAAAAAGCTGCTTGCCGCCGGCGGCGTCCTCTCTACAGCAGGGGCGCTTGCCATAGCTTTCTCGGGAGGCTCCTTCATCCCGGCTTTTGCGGCGCGTCTTCTTTTCGGCAGCGGCACGGCTTTCACACAGATCGCGCTTGCCGCATACCAGTCGCTGGCGTTCCCGAAAGAAGAACGCGGACGCGCATACTCCTTTATAATGGCAGGGGGCCTTGCCCCGATGCTTACGGCGGTGCCGATAGCGGACGCGCTGCTTGCAAAAGGGCATTTTACCGCGTATATCTTCATTCCTGTGCTTCTGTCTGCCGCAATGTCGGCAGTCACTATCTTCGCGCTTGATACCGGCGACGTCTCTTTAGACGATGTCCCGGCCTCTGCCTCGCCCTTTGCGGGTATGGGGGAATGCCTCAGGATACCTGCAGTCGTGCTCTCTGTCCTTATGATGATCATCTTTTCAACAGTCGACGCCGCTTCATCTTTCATGTCCTCGATGACGGCGGTCTTCGGCCTGATGTCGTCCTATTTTCTCTCTTCGAACGCCGCGGTCGGCGTACTGGTCCGCCTGTTCCTGGGCAGGGTCCTTGACCGCTATCCGCGCAGCAGGCTGTCCGCGCCCATAACGGCTTCGATGGCTGTTCTGCTCCTGCTTGCGTCTGTACATCCGAGCAGGATCTCCCTCATGATACTGGGCTTTTTCTTCGGCGTCGGCATGGGCTTCGGCTTCCCGCTGCATATTGCTCTCGTCTCCGACTATTCGCCGCGCCGTCTCCAGCCTGCCGCTGTATCTATGGTGTGGTTTGCGATAGCGGTCGCTTTTGCCGTCGTGCCGTTTGTCTCTTCATATATCACAGAAGCCACCGACCCTGTATTCGGCTTCCGCGCCGTGGTGATTTTCGCGCTCGTCTGCTGTATCCTGACCGCCGCTGTATGGCGCCGGCTTGAACGCCGCGGGATGCTTTACGGCCGGAGGAAGGAAAGCTGATGGAGACCGCCGCACTGGTACCACCGCCGCATACTGTGCTTTTTTTGAAGCCGCTGCACAAAAAAAGGACCTGCAGAGCTGCAGATCCCATGTTTTGCGAATGTGTCGCGGTTTTCGCTAACCCGCCGCGCTGTCCGAGTTTTTCTTGTTGATCCACCAGTTTTTGAGGCTTCCCCAGACTCCCTGCGGCAGCCATATTATGAAGCATATCAGCGATATTCCGTAGATAATGAGGCGCAGCGCTCCTGCCATACGCAGGAACTCAGGCAGTATACTGAGCAGTATCGCGCCGAAGACCGGCCCGAGCAGCGTGCTCATGCCTCCGAATATGACCATGACAAGCACGTTTATCGATTCGCCTATCGTAAAAGTCACGGGGCTTATGAAAAGTATGTAGTGTGCGTAGAAAGATCCCGCAAGTCCGGCAAATGCGCCGCCTACCGTAAAGGCGAAGACCTTATTCCTCATCGTGTCTATCCCCAGCGACTTGGCAAGCTCTTCATTCTCGCGCACGCCGATAAGGTTGTCGCCCAGGCGGGAGGTCGTTATTCTGTACAGGAACCACGCCGACGCCGCTACGAAGAGAAGACCGAGATAATAGTAGTGCATACGTGTTTCAAAAACGATCTTCAGCCCGAAGAGATTTATCGGCGAGGGACGCGGTATGCCAACTATCCCCATCGGTCCGTTCGTAACGGGGATCCAGTTGACCATTATGACATTGACCAGCACGCAGAAGAACGCCGTCGTGATGGCAAGCACATGTCCTCTGAGCCTCAGCACGAGCCTGCCGGTGAGATAAGATATCAGGCCTGCAGCCAGCCCAGATATCCAGAAGTTTACCCAGAAAGACATTCCCAGCCTTGTGCTGAGTATTGCCGAAACATATGCGCCTATCCCGTAAAATGCGGCATGCCCCATCGACACCTGCCCCGAGAAACCGACGATGAGAGCAAGCGACATGGCAAGCACCGCGTAGATTTCCGACATTACAAAGATATGCATATAATAGTCCATCGTAAACAGATGCGGCAGAACGAGCAGTACCACAGCCGCAGCTGACATTATTCCTAATTTTGCGGTCTTATTCATCACTTTCCGCCTCCCGCAAGTCCTTCAGGCTTTAAGATGAACAGCAGTAACATAAGGATAAACGGGTAGGCGTCCTTGTAGGCATAACTGATGAATCCGCCGCCGAGGCTTTCGACCAGCCCTATAAGTATCGCGGCAAAAATTACGCCCTTTATCTGACCGATGCCTCCCAGAGTGATGATAATGAAGGATTTAAGCGTTACGGCGAGCCCCATATCGGGCTGCACATAAAACATCGCGCCGACCATCGTGCCGGCTGCTGCGGCAAGAGCCCCGCTTATAGCAAAGGTCACCGAGTAGATGCGCCGTACATTTATGCCGGCCAGCTCCGCCGCGGTACGGTCCTGAGCTATGGCTCTCATGGACTTGCCTGTCCTGGTGTACTGTATGAACCATGAAAGCAGGCAGACCAGCACAACGCAGAGCACCAGTATGGAAAGCCTTTCCGCGGTCATGAAGATCCCGCAGATATCAAAATGGAATTCGCTCAGGCCGGATTCGATCTTCCTGGGATCGGGCTTGAAAAGGAAGAGCGCCAGGTTCGCAAGCGCGGTAGAGAGCCCGAAGGAAAGAAGCATGCTGTTTATCAGCGGTTTTCCGACGATCGGACGGAATACTATGCGTTCTATGACTGCGCCCAACACCCCCATGCCGGCCATCGCCACCAATATTGAGATAAAAAACGGGAGCCCAAGCAGCGACGTGCTGAAAAAGCCGATAAAAGCGCCTATCATATAGAATTCCCCATGCGCAAAATTTGCGGTCTCAAGGATTCCGAATATAAGCGACAGTCCCAGCGCGATCAGCGCGTAAATGCAGCCTAAGATGATTCCGTTCAGCGTCTGTTGAAGAAAAACTGTCAGCATCATTGCGACCCACTCCTTACTGAGAAACGGCTGATTCCATTTTGGTCCCTGTAAAGGGCTGCGCAAAAGCGCAGCCCTTTATAAATTGAGAACCTTTTCTCGGCTATTCGCCGGATATCGGGCCTGCTATGGCCTCGATCTTGCCATCCTTTACTTCTACTATGTATTCACCGATCTGGAGCTGGTTCTTCTCGTCGAAGTGAGCTTTGCCCTGCGGCCCCTCATACTTGACGGCTGCGAGCGCGTCGCGGACAGCGGCTCTGTCTGTCGAACCGGCGTTCTTGACCGCGAGAGCCACCATCTTCATGCAGTCATAGCCTGCCTGGGCGTACTTCTCAGGATCGATCTTGTAGAGAGCTCTGTAGTCTTCTGTGAACTTCTTGGCTGCGGGGGTCGGGATGCTTGCCACAAAGCGGCTGGCTCCGACTATGCCGTTGGCGTTTTTCTTCGCGAGTTCGAGGAACTTGGCGTTGAATGTGCCGCTGGTCGGGTCCATAAGAAGCATCTTTCCGCCGAGGCCCTGCTCATAGAACTGGGCAACAACGCGCGAAAGGTCTACGGTCTCACCGAACATGCAGAGAGCGTCGGCACCTGAGGCCTTCAGCTTCGTGACTATCGGGTTGTAGTCGGTCTCGCCCTGGTTGAAGTATTCGGTGAAGACAGCCTTCGCGCCGTTCTTTTCCAGCTCGGCGTTGAAGGACTCGACTGAGCCGCGGCCATAGTCTGTGTTGATCGCTATGTAGGCCCATTTCTTAGCGTTTTTGTCGTTTACCGCCCATTTCGTGAATGCCTTGGCTATCATCGAGGAGTTATCGCAGCCGCGGAATACCCATTTGTTGCCGGACTCGGTGATCTTCGGAGCCAGCGATATCGGCGTGATGACCAGCGTCTGGGATCTCTCTGCGACAGGCATCATAGCCAGCGTGCAGGAGCTTCCGAAGTCTCCGATGACTGCGGTGACTTTCTGCATGCCGACCAGCTTTTCCATCGCCGCTACTGCGGTCGCGGGGACGTTTGCGCTGTCTTCGATGTAGAGCTCAAACTTGCTCCCGTTAGCGCCTCCGGCCTTGTTGACCTCATCCAGAGCCATTTTGATTCCGTTGAGCATCAGGCCTCCGTCATAAGCGATCGGTCCTGTCGTCGGGACGACAACGCCGATCTTGATCGGGTCCGCAGCGACAGCCATCGGAGCGCACATCAGCGCAACGAGCAGCGCCAGTACAAAACATGAAAGATACTTTCTCATTACTGATACACCTCCATATAATATATCCTACACTCCAAGGTAGGATTTGCGCACACTGTCATCTTTGAGCAGATCCGAGCCCTTGCCGGAAAGCACCACGTGTCCCGTTTCAAGAACATAGGCATAGTCGGCTATCGACAGGGCCATAAAGGCGTTCTGCTCGACGAGAATCACAGTAGTTCCGCCGTCGCGGATCTTTTTGATGATCTCGACGACCTTTTCCACTATTATCGGGGCAAGTCCGAGCGACGGTTCATCAAGCAGTAAAAGCTTCGGCCCCGACATAAGAGCCCGTGCTATCGCAAGCATCTGCTGTTCCCCTCCGGAGAGGCTGCCGGCCAGCTGTTTTCTTCGCTCGGCCAGTATAGGGAAATTCGAAAAAGCCATATCCAGCCGTTCGGAGATGACCTTCGGATCCTTTACCGATATGCCCCCCATTTCAAGATTCTCTTCCACTGTCATTTTCGGCCAGACCCTGCGCCCCTCCGGACACTGCGAAAGGCCGGCGGCGACTATCTTTTCGGGATGCAGGCCCTGGATGAACTGTCCGTCGAATTCGATAGTGCCGGACGTCGGCCGGAGCACCCCTGACAAGCACATCATAAATGTGCTTTTGCCGGCGCCGTTTGATCCGATCAGCGTTACTATCGATCCCTTTTCCGCCTCTATCGAGACGTCATGCAGAGCCTGGATACGGCCGTAACCGGCACAAAGGTTCTGGACTTTAAGAAACATTGGGCTGGAACCCCCTCCCTAAATAGGCTTCTATGACTCTGGGATCCTTAGCAACCTCACTGGGTATGCCCTCGGTCAGCTTCTCTCCGTAACACAGGACTGCAAGCCTGTCCGAGATGGATACGACAAGGTTCATATTGTGCTCGATCAGGAACACCGTTATCTTCAGTTTGTTCCTTATATTAAAGATAATATCTATAAGCTCTTTCGTTTCCGTCGGGTTGAGTCCCGTAGCAGGCTCATCCAGCAGAAGCAGCTTAGGGGAGGTAGCCAGTGCAAGCGCTACCGACAGCATCCTCTGTTTGCCGTAAGGGATGTTCTTTACGAGATAATCCTTCCAGTCGTAAAGGGCGCAGAACTTCATTATCTCTTCGGCCTTTTCATGCACATCTGCATTTTCCCTTCTGACAGAGGCGCTGTTCCCGAGAATGCCGATAAGGCCCGCGTGCCTGTGCTGGCCGAAGCCGATCCTGATGCTGTCGGCAACGGTAACATCGGCAAAGATATTGGTCTTCTGGAAGGTCCTGACCAGCCCGAGCCTCGCCGTTTCATGCGGCTCCATGCCGGTGATATCCTTCCCCATGAATTTGACCGTGCCCGAAGTCGGTTTTAAAAAACCGCTCACCAGGTTAAAAAAGGTCGTCTTCCCGGCGCCATTGGGTCCGATAAGAGACATTATCTCTCCCTCTCTGACGTCAAGATCGACATTTTCAACGGCTTTCAGTCCTCCGAAATGAATAGAAAGAGAACGCGCTTCCAACAAAGCATCCATTTCTGTTGTTGTTCCTCCCCCCGGTCAATCCACGCTGTTTTTCCTGTTGTTCGTCAGCCTTTTTACGATCGCATCAGCCGAGGATCTCAGCAGCGATTCAAAAAGAGCAAGTTTGGGCTCCACATCAAACTTCGGCCCTGCGATGCTCAAAGCGGCTATCAGGCTGCCGTCCGCGTTAAATAAGGGAACCGCTATCTCAGCTGCTCCCAGAGTCATCTCTTCAACGCTGATCGCCTTCTTCTCGCCGCGTATCTTTTCTATCTCAGCACTTAACTTGTCGGGGTCGGTGATCGTGAGCGGAGTATAGGCGTCCAGCGGCGATCCCAGTATATGGTGCTGCAGACCCGGGTTAGCGAAAGCAAGCAGTATCTTTCCGCATGCGGCAGCATGAAGAGGAAAGACCTTTCCCATTTCAGCGACCAGCTTTATCGTCCTTTCCGGTTCGACCTTGTCAAGGCAGATGCCGCGGTACCCGTCAAGAACCAGCAGCAGTATCGTCTGCCGGCTCTCGTCACAGAGCCTGATCATCTCGTCGTGCGAATGTCTTGTAAGCTCAAGACGGAGTCTCCACGAGTTCGTCATGCTTAAAAGTTTGAAGCCTATCCGATAGCTGTGGGTCTTGCCGTCCTGGCTGACCCAGCCGTTTTCCTCGAGAGAGTCCAGAATGCGCTGCACAGAACTCTTTGAGATATCAGTCTTTGCGGCAAGCTCTCTGATACCTATATTTCCGTCCGTTTCCAGCAGGACCTCTATCAGGGCCATTACTTTTGCCGGAAGACTCATACTCACAAGCACTCCCCCCACGATAATAAATGGGACACCTGACCTGTTTTCCGGAAGCCTTTACAGCATTATTATATACCCGCAAGCGTTTGTCAACAATTATAATTAAAAAAAAGGATAGGTTTCAGCAGGCGAAAGAGTACGGCAGGACATCCGTGTTCACGCAAAAAAACGCCTTCCCGCATCTCATTCCGCAGCCGATTTGCCTTGTGCGGCGGCACGCATCAGCCTGCGTTCCCCCTTGCAAGATCTTTCAGCTCCTGCAGAACGCCGGGGGCTATGCTCTTTGAAAAATAGGAACAGTAAACTGAATTATTTTGAAGAAGCGGCTCAGTCCTGAGCTCCGGAAGCAGCCTTGCCGCATCCTCAAAATACGGCGTACCCGGAATAGGTGAGAATTCCGCAAGCTTAGGCACTCCGCCGCATTCCCGCACGAACATTATGCTCTCTCTCACTGACCCGATATCCTGTCCCGGAAGTCCGGCAAGTATATAGGTCTCACAGTCGGCCGGTGCGTAGCCTGCCGCAAGAAGCGCTTTTACCGCGGAAGCGTACTCTTTTGCCGCCACCTTCGACGAACTGTCATGCGCCACCCTGGGATCGATGCTCTCAAGAGAGAGCCTGATCGTTTTGAAGCCTGTCTCAAAGAGGATATCGGCGCACCGCGCGTCGATCTGTCTCACGTGCAGCCCGTTAGGCGTGTGCAGACGCAGAGCCCCGCGGTAGCGGTCACGCACTTCCCTGCAGAGCGGATAGAAGAGATCTTCCTTGTCCAGCAGCAGCGCGTCGTCGTAAAAGGCAAAATCGCGCGCGCCCAAAGACGCCTGAAAATCTATCTCTTTAAGCACAGCGTCCAGAGGACGTCTGTGATAACGCGGCCACAGAACGCCGGACGCACAGTATCTGCATGAAAAAGGACAGCCGAAGGAGGTCATCACGACGCCGTATCCCGGCGCTTTGTACAGATCCATAGCGGGGTACGGCGCAGCCGGTTCGCAGCGCCCGCATACGATATAGTCCGCCCCCAGCAGAGCGGCATGCTCCGGCATCAGGCTCGCATATATCCCGCCCAAAAGTATCGGGACGTCCGGAAATATCTCCGAGAGTCGTTCTATCGCCCATCTGACGCCGGGATACCAGTAGGTCATCGCCGAGGTGACGAGAATTACGTCCGGAGCGGGCATCTCTGCGATATATTTTTTTATATCGCCGCCGGTGATGCCGAAATGATGGTAACGGCGCGGTATGCCGCGGTAGACTTCGGGCTTTTCGATCTCTGTCTTTTTAATTTTTGACCGCCCGAAACTCTTTTCGCCGCAGGCGGCAAAGGCGACGCAGTCAAGCAGCGAAACTTCATTATCCGCACGCAGCGTCTGCAGTATATACAGAAGCCCGAGCGGCTTCGACCACAGATCCATAAAAGCAAAATCGCGGACCGGGGGGTTAACGCCCAGGACATTGAGCCCCTTCAGGGAAAGAAGCGTCCCCGTATCGATCTTCCCCGGCGCACCGCCGCGTCTTTTGCGCAAAGTTAAATTCATCTGCCGTACACTTCCCGCCCGTCACATAACCTGTATATATGGAAGTTTATTATAAATAAGCGCCGTTTAAAAGCCTGCCGCCAGAAAACCACGGCGGGCCCTGACTGCCATTCGGAACGGACCGCCGCAGCGTACATTATTTCATATATTAAACAGCGTCATATACCGATTCTGCCGGAGGAGGGCCGCCGCCCGGCTGTATAACGACAGCGCATGCAGGAAACAGGCCGTTTTGACATGGTGTAAAGCATTGGTAAGACCATTTGTGAAATCTTTATTTAATTATGTTTTTATGTTTTTTATCCATGGTAAAATTCATTATAACAATAAATGACGCAATAACAAACGAAATAAAAAATACAGTAATATCAGCATTATACACTGTTTTCACAAAATATCCGATGTTATAATTCTAATAAAATAATTTTATAATCTGAAAATTTAGAATACATTAAAAGACTTGCAAGGCTATTATATTTGTATTATAAAGTGTACTGGGCAGTCCGCTAAGGGGGTTTTTTCACAATGACTGAAGCTCCTGTTCAGAAGGGAACAAGAATCTACGAAAAAGTTGTAGAAAAACTGAAAAATGAGATCTCGGCAGGCAGTCTGCTGCCTGGGGATCCGCTGCCTTCCGAACGTCAGCTTATGGAAACGTTCAGCGTGAGCCGCAGCTCTCTGAGAGAAGCTTTCCGCGTCATGGAACTGCTGGGGCTGATCGAATCTATTCCCGGCAAGGGGCGTTTCGTACGCCATCCGCGCGCGATATCCGAAGATAAAAGCACGATGCAGTTAGAGGATTCGGCAATACTGGAGCTTATGGAGGCGCGCCGCATACTTGACCCCGCCATCATAGCCGAAAGCGCGATGAGAGCCACTCCGTCGGATCTGACGCGCATCCTGCGCAATATCACATATACCGAAAGAGCCCTTTCCAGCCCCGATGAACGCGCGAGGGTCGATTTTGAGTTTCATCTGCTGCTTGCGGAAGCGACTCACAACTTTGTTTTTATAAATCTCACCAGAATGAATTTCGATCTTATATCGGCGACGCATGAGCGCATATATAAACTGCTTGATGATAAAGACGCGTTTTTGAACGAGCACAGAGAGATATACGAGGCCGTACTGGACCACGACGTGGAGAAGGCCCGCGAGGCCGCGTCGCGCCATATAGACAGGATATACCGCACGCTGCACAGAGGCATTGCGGCAGGCAGGTAAGACAAAAACAGAAAAACAGAACTTATAAGCAACACGTTTTTAGATTATAATTATAACGAACTATAAAATTCAAATATAAACATAACACACAAAAAACTTACGGGAGGAAATGCTATGGAGAAGAAGATCAGAGAGCTGCTGCCGGAGATCGAATGGATCAAGGACAAGGAACTGCAGGCAAAGGTAGTCGCGTCGTATGCCGACGCACTGAAGACCGGAGGCTGGGATCCTGAAGATATGGACAAGATACCCTTCACGCTCCTTATCCCCGACTGCCCGTTCTCCTATCTCGAGCACGTGCGCGGCGTAACGCGCGTGGCAAAGCAGGCAATGGAGGAGTTCAACGCCATCTATTCAAAGAAGGACGCGAAATTCACTCTCGATAACGATCTGCTCGTGGCAGGCGCTCTGCTTCACGACGTAGGCAAGCTTGTCGAGTATGAGAAAGACCCCTCGGGCAAGACCGTAAAGTCCTCGATGGGCAAGAATCTCCGTCACCCCTTCTCGGGAACCGTTATCGCGATGCGCAACGGCTGCTCCGACGCTATAGGACACATAATCGCAAATCACGCCAAGGAAGGCGACGGAACTCTCCGCAGCCCGGAAGGCGTTGTAGTAAACAAGGCGGACTTCATCAACTTTGAATCTGTGAAGTCTTTCCTCGGCATGAAATAAGAAGCTGTTCTCCACAACTAAAACGGAGGGAAATCAAAATGGGCAAGACATCTATCGTTAAGATCATGGAAAGAGCTTCCGGCCATCCTGTAAAGGTCGGGGACCGCGTCTGGTGCAACATCGACTGGGCTACCTGCCGTGACTTCGGCGGAGCCAATGCGGTCCTCCTCTTTGAAAAAGAGATGGGCAAGGAAGCCAAGGTCTGGGACCCCGACAAGCTGGCATTCACATTTGACCTGCAGGCCCCCGCACATTCCGAGAAGGTCGCAACAAACCAGAAGATCATACGTGAATTCTGCAAGAGACAGGGTGTAAAGCGCGTATTCGACATCAACCACGGCATCGGTCAGCACGTCATGCTCGAAGCCGGGATGATCAAACCCGGCGACGTTGTGCTCGGCACCGACAGCCATATGAACCTGCTTGGTTCCGTCGGAGCGTTCGCTACCGGCGTCGGCAACTCGGACATCGCAGCTTCCTACATAGCCGGCAAGAACTGGTTCCGCGTTCCGGAAACGATGAAGATAGAAGTGACCGGCAAATTCAAGAAAGGCGTATGCATGAGAGACCTGCTCACGCATATCATAGGCGACCTCGGCGCCGGCGGAATGGACTTCCTCGCTGTCGAATTCACCGGAGAGACTATAGAGAATTCTTCGCTGAACGAGCGCATCACGCTCTGCTCGATGGTCACCGAGATGAGCGGCAAAGTTCCTCTTATCATGCCGAACGGCGAAGTGCTCAAATGGCTCGTCGAGCGCGCCGGCCCCGAAGTTGAGAAGCTCGCGAAAGAGCTCAAGGCCGACCCGGATGCAGAGTACTGCAAAGTCCTGCATTATGACGTCACAGATCTCGAACCGCTCGCATCCTGCCCGGACGCCCCGGACAATGTCAAACCGGTGCGCGAGATAGCCGGCACCCATGTCGACCAGGTACATATCG
>JAEEYY010000229.1 GCA_016288355.1 Synergistes sp. | reverse complement strand
GCGTGCATAGGTCAGATTATATACGTTATAGGACACGTCTCGTTCAGCCAGATAATTTTCCAAATCTTTCACCCCACCCTGTGATTCAATCATTCCACAGATATAAGTGAGATAAGGACAGGTCAGCCAAAACAACGTTGGGAAAGGACGATTCATACAAAATGGATGACAGACAACGACTTGCGGATAACCAAACCGACAACGGCACGAAACACCTCTGACAAGACGATCATCAAAAACGTGTTTATCCATCTGCCTTTGTACAATAATCCGGTCCCTAAACGAAAACGCCGAGAGATTCACGCGAATCTCTCGGCCAAAATTAATAGCACGCATGTTTAAGGACGCGCGCCTTTACGACGCGGCGACCGCCCGCTCTTCCCGTTTTTGGCATTCATAAGCATTGAATTTTTCTCTTCGCTGAGTTTCATAAAACTCGAGAGTTTTTTTTCAAAGTCGTCACTGTTTCCACTAACGGATGGTGCTGTGGATGCAGCAGGCATAAACCTTGGAGCTCTCTGCACAGGAAGTGCTGGCGGTTCCTCAAGAGCCTTCAGCGAAAGGTCGATACGGCCGCGTTCGTCGATCTTGACAATCTTCGCCTTGATTTCCTGCTGAGGCTGTAAAACGGCGTCAACACTCTTTATAAACCTGTGGGAAAGCTGGGAAATGTGGATCATTGCCTTCTGGCCGTTTTGCAGACGTACGAAGGCACCATAGGGCATGATCTGTTCCACAACTCCGGTTACGATGTCACCAGTTGCCAAATCGGGCATAATTGAGCATCCTTTATGTTCGGGTATTATGTATATTTACAGCTGATTGAGAGCCTGAATCTTGGAGACCATAACGTAGATTCGTCCGCTGCCGAGAGAGGAACGTAATTCGCCGGCAATCCAAACTGGAGCGCCTTCTTCCTGTTTGGCAATCCACTCCTGAATAGCAGGATCAAAAACACGCATACGCAAATAATCGACACGGTCACAACCGTCGGTATCAGCGTACTGACGCTTCAAAGAAAACTCGAAATACTTGCCCAGACGGCTCTCTCCGTAGCTCTCACCCTTCAAAAAATGAATCACACCGGAAAGATAGACGTCGTTCACTAACTTGCTCATGTTAATCTCCTCCATATCAAAAGTTTTATTGACGTTATTATAAACTATTTTCCTGTCAACCGCTACTGTCAAACGTGACGTTTCACAGCACGCTGCAGGTTGTAACTGACACGTTCAGAAAATTGACCGCGGTACTTATTGACCAGTGCAACGTAATGTGTTGCCTGAGAGCCGAGATACCGCCGCAAAGCTTTGGTAACGTCTCCTTTGCAGTTTATCATGTACTGCGAAAAGAGCCAAGTCCCCACCATAATATTGTTGCGGGGTTCCATAAGGACTTTTTCACTTTGGATATGCGGAAATAACGATCCTATCGTCTTTTTATGCAGCTGCCAGTATACTTGCATCAGCCCCACTGCATATTTCGAGCGTGCAGTAGCTTTTGCCGTTGATTCTTTAATGATAATTCCCGTTATTAGAGCTGGATCAATCGAATAGCGATGTGACGCTTCCATGACGAATCTGGCATACTCTTTTGCCTTTTCCTCGCTCAGATTGCGATTATAATAGCGAAAAATATATGCGGCAGCATCCATTTTTGCAGAACTCAGCCTGACGTTGCGCTGAACTTCGCGAATCCTTTTTTGCTGCGTCAATGGTGCGGCAGATACCGCACCTGCAAGAATCATCAGAGTAGCACTAACGAGAAATATCAATGTTCCTCTGAATAATTGGCGTGTCAACTTCATAAACGAAACGACCTCCGCAAATGTGAAATAAACGCGTGTATTTTATCTCAAAACGCGTCAGCTTTCCAGAGCCAATTTTCAGGGGACAGGATAATTCCGTTTTAATCCTTGCAAATACTATTCGTAGCGCTTAAAACGGGTATCAAGTTCTTCGACAAACAAAGGACTGAGGACTTTGATAAAAGTTCCCTTCATGCCTAAGCTACGGCTTTCAATGATTCCGGCGCTTTCCAGTTTGCGCAACGCGTTGACGATGACACTTCGCGTCACCCCCACCTGATCCGCTATCTTACTGGCGATCACAACGCCTTCACATTCAGACTCATCTCGGTGAAATACGCCAGACTTTTCATCTGAGAGTTCTTTGAGCTTGGAAATGATGTGAGTGACAGCGTCAATTTCAGAATACGAAAGAGCTTTCATCGCCATATTCACGACGAGACGTTCACGAGCCAATTCCTCGATCTGACGCGAACGGTCATGCAAAATCTCAAGACCGACCAGCGTCGCCAGATATTCGGCGAGAACCAGATCACGCGTTGCAAAATCACTGGCCAGTCTTGCCAGCACTAACGTGCCAAGGCGTTCTGAAGCTCCATAGATCGGCACATAAAGCGCCGTTTTCTCGCTTTCGTCGCCCTCCTTATCGTCAAATAAATGACCGTCAGTACGGCTCAGGACTGTTTCTCGCTGCTGTGCCAAACGCTCTACGAATGTTTCAGGCATATAACCCTGCTCAATAAACGTCGCAATTTCTTCGCTGTGATATTCACCGTACCAAGCATAGCCGAGGATCTGTCCTTCGTCGTTAAGCACATACACATTCGCTGTCGAAAATTCACAGAGGATCCGGGCTAATTTGTTATAGTCAGGACGGGTCCCGTCACGGCGCCCTTGCATTGCTTTGCTGACCTGCCGCGTTTTGTCAAGGAGATCCTGCATTTCCGGGGTGTCGCTCGACGTCAGACTCGTATGAAGTCCGCTTTTCAAAAAACTTCTTTTCACTCCGCATTCTCCCTTCGGTCCAGATTAGTTCAGAGCAAATAATGTCGCAGATCTCGGTCTTCTACCAAAGATTCAAGACGCGTATCGACAAATGCTTTATCAATCTCAAAGGTCGTACCTGTTTGTTCAGGCGCATTATAGCTGATATCCTCAAGAAGCTGTTCCATAATCGTATGCAGCCGGCGCGCACCGATATTCTCCATTTCAAGATTCATTTTCTCCGCCATCAGAGCAATTTGCTCTATAGCGCTCTCTTGAAAATGAAGTGTAACGTTCTCAGTGCCTAAAAGCGCTTCCGATTGGCGAATCAAACTATGTTCCGGTTCAGTTAGAATTCTTTTTAACTCTTCTTTTCCAAGTGGCTGTAACTCTACTCGAATCGGCAAACGCCCCTGAAGCTCGGGGACCAGATCGGAAGGTTTAGTCTCATGAAAGGCACCAGCAGCTATGAAAAAGATGTGGTCGGTTTTGACCTGACCGTATTTAGTACTGACTGAGCACCCCTCCACGATCGGAAGAAGGTCACGCTGCACACCGTCCCTGCTCACATCGGGACCGCCAGAACGGCCTCGGGAAACGATTTTATCAATTTCATCGATAAAGACAATGCCTTCCTGCTGGGCCTTTTCAAGAGCCTCCCGCGTCGCTGCCTCCATATCGACCAGTTTTTCTGCCTCTTCTGACTGGAGCACGCGTAGCGCCTCCCGGACTTTCATGCGGCGCTTTGCTGTTTTCTTCGGCATCATGCCGCCGAGCATTTCCGAAAGATTAATGCCGACGCCGGAGATCTCGCCGTTTCCAAAGGCAGTAATCGGGCTGCTGTTTTCCTGAACATCAATTTCCACTTCACGTTCATCAAGCTTGCCCGCGAGGAGCATATTCATCATTCGCTCGCGCGTGCTAGCACGAACGCCCTGATCCTGAGAAGGTGGCTCCTCGTCTACAGTTGAAGCCTTCTCTTCGTTTTTCAGGTAACTCAGCAACGTGGGGATCCCCCCTGAAGAAGAATTTTTTTTGACCGGAAGCAGAAAATCGACAAGCCGTTCGCGAGCATGTTCCAGAGCAGGCTCCTGGACCTCTTCCAACATTCGTTTCTTCACCATCTGGACAGAGTTCTCAACCAAATCGCGGATCATCGATTCAACATCACGGCCGACATAACCGACTTCAGTGAATTTCGTTGCTTCAACTTTGACAAAAGGCGCGCTCACGAGTTCAGCCAGTCGTCGGGCGATCTCTGTTTTACCGACGCCCGTGGGACCAACCATAAGGATGTTTTTAGGGGCGATCTCCTTTGCAAGTTCAGGAGGGAGCTTCAAACGCCTGACACGGTTTCGCAAAGCGATGGCCACAGCGCGTTTCGCCTTGTCCTGCCCGACGATGTAACGGTCCAGATACTGAACGACCGCAGACGGAACAAGATTCTTCATTTTTTCTGAAATC